>JAUQZZ010000249.1 GCA_030586765.1 Candidatus Brocadiales bacterium
AGACCGATGCAAGGAATACATCAAGGCAGGCGACGTATTTCAGGTTGTGCTGTCACAGAGATTCGGGCTTAAGACGAAGGCGAATCCCCTGGACATATACCGCGCGCTAAGGGTAATTAACCCGTCCCCCTACATGTTCTACCTCGACCTGGGCGATGCGAAGCTTATCGGTTCATCTCCAGAGGTGATGGTAAAGGTAGATAGAGATAAGGTTACCGTAAGGCCAATAGCCGGGAGGAAGACAAGAGGTTGGAAGAAGAATTGACAAATGACCCCAAGGAGCGGGCCGAGCACATAATGCTTGTTGACCTGGGGAGGAATGACGTGGGCAGGGTTGCCGAGTACGGGAGCGTTCATTTGGAGGACAAGATGGTAATTGAGCGATACTCTCACGTCATGCACATTACGTCCTCCGTTACGGGTAAGCTCAGGCCTGACAAGACCTCCTTCGATACCCTGAGGGCCTGCCTCCCCGCCGGTACGCTCTCCGGCGCCCCGAAGGTGAGGGCGATGGAAATCATAGAGGAACTGGAACCCACACGCCGCGGCCCTTACGGCGGGGCCGTTGGTTACATAGACTTTTCCGGTAACATGGACACCTGCATAACGATACGCACCATAATATTAAAAGGCGACACGGCTTACATCCAGGCAGGGGCCGGGATAGTGGCCGACTCCATCCCCGAGAGGGAATACGAAGAGACGGAGAACAAGGCCAAGGGCCTCATACTTGCGATTGAAACTGCAGAGAGGATGCGGTCGTAAAGCAATGCGGAACCAAAAACCTGACAGCCTGATTCAACAACTAGCCACTATCCTGAGAGAGCGGTTTGGAAGCCATATAGTGAAAGTATTCCTTTTTGGCTCTAGGGCAAGGGGAGACTGCGGACCAGATTCAGACTACGATGTACTAATACTGCTAGACCATATAACCAAAGAGATAGCGGATGAAATTGATGAGGTAGTGTGGCAAATAGGTTGGGACAATGGCGTATTAATTACAGCCATAG
>JAUQZZ010000250.1 GCA_030586765.1 Candidatus Brocadiales bacterium
GGGTAAGAGCGAGGAATGGGGTAAACTATACTTACCGTCTTCTTTATCAGCAGCCTTGTGGGTGCCGCAGGGCTTAAGCCCTGCGATACCCTCCTTCGGTGCATGAGAAGGTAAACTATGCTTACTGTTTTCTTCTTTTCAGCCTTTATAGTGGCGGCTGTGGCCACGGTAACAGGGTTTGGTTCCGCTACCCTGCTGACCCCCATTGCCGCATACTTTATGGATATAAAGAGGGCCATTGTCCTTGTGGCTTTCTTCCACTTCTTCTCTAATCTCTCCAGGGTGGGTCTCTTCCGCACCAATATCTCGTGGAGACTGGTGCCCTTGTATGGCCTTCCAATGATTATTACCTGCTTCCTTGGGGCATACATGATTAAGTATTTACCCTCAGAATGGATACGGCTTTTCTTCGGGGTCTTTCTTATACTCTTTGTGGTGAGTTCTTTTTTCAGTCCCAAGACGGGTCTCAAGCCTAGCAATTTGGTGGCAGTCTTAGGCGGCACATTTACTGGGTTTATATCTGGACTCCTTGGGGTGGGTGGTGCCCCGCGCTCTGCCTTCATCCAGGCCTTCGGCCTTTCCAGAGACGGCTACATAGCCACCAATGCCATCCTTGCCCTTATGGCGGACTTGACCCGTATTCCCACGTATCTTTCCCTCAAGGTTGTGAATCCCCACGGGGAGGACATGATGCTTATTCCTATTCTTGTGATAGTGGCCTATTTAGGGACCCTTCTGGGCATGCGCATCACACAGAATATACCTCAAGAGACCTTCCGCAAGGTCATCTTGGTGGCCCTCTTCCTGGCAGGGCTGGACTTTGTCCTGAGGAGATAGCTCAGCGGACATACTACACCCACTATTCCCTTGATTCACCCTGTAGTCTCTAATATATTGAGACTGTCGTTCTGAGGGAGTGAAATGACCGAAGCTGGTAGACAACGACCTTTATGGTCGTTGATTGTGGTTCAACGAGGTAAACCTCGTTGTCTAC
>JAUQZZ010000251.1 GCA_030586765.1 Candidatus Brocadiales bacterium
AGACTTCTGCAAAACTGTCTTTTTATGGAGTCCAGTAGGAAAATCCTCTGTAGGACGGGCATCTTGCCCGTCTAGGGCGGGCGAGACGCTCGCCCTACCCAGTTTTTCAGTGGTCTCATCTAGTTTTATATTATACAATAGTTGCAAATATGTCAAATATTTTAATGTTTACAAGTGTTTAGAAACGGCTCTGGATAATTTAAAACGGAGCACGAACTGTCAGCTAGTGCAGAACGCTTCTGACGAACTTCAATCTGCCCGAGGTGGACAGTTGTCCGTCTGAAAGGTGGTCTTTAGTGAGGTTTCACAAAGGTCTATGGGTGGGTGGTAGAGATTGGTAGACCTTAGACCTCTTAAAATCCCTGGCCAGGACCCTCCCCACTACAATAATGGCGGTCTTTCTTACCCCTTCCTGCCTTACCTTTTCCGCCAGTTGAGATAAGGGTGCACGTATCAGTTTCTCTTCCTTCCACGTAGACTTGTACACCACTGCCGCAGGACAGTCCTGGCCATAAAGGGGCAGGAGTTCCTGGACTATCTTTTCTATCTGATGGGCGCTGAGGAAGATGCAGAGGGTGGCCCTGGACTGTCCCAGTACCTTTAATTGTTCCCCCTCTGGCACAGGGGTATTATCCTCTACCCTGGTGATGATAACGGTCTGGGATACCCCAGGCAGGGTCAGTTCCTGCCTAAGACTGGCTGCCGCAGCCAGGAAGGAGCTTACCCCTGGTATGACCTCATAGTCAATACCCATCTCCTCCAGGGCCTTCATCTGCTCCTGTATAGCCCCGTAAAGAGAGGGGTCGCCGGTATGCACCCTGGCCACATCCTCACCCCTGTCTCTTGCCTCCCCTATCACCTTCATCTGCTCCTCAAGGCTCATGTCTTGTGTGTTATAGAGCCTTACATCAGGCCTGGCGTGTCTCAATATCTCCTTATTTACCAGGGAACCTGCATAAAGGCAGTAGCCTGCCTTCTCAAGAACCTTCATC
>JAUQZZ010000053.1 GCA_030586765.1 Candidatus Brocadiales bacterium
GCTATGGGTAGTACTCATCATCGTGGCTGCCAAGGTTGGGGAAAGGGTGGCAAGGAGTTTGGGTCTTCCTCAAGTGCTAGGCGAGCTATCTATGGGGGTGCTATTAGGCAATGTATACTTCCTCAGTGGATGGGGCTTCTTTAATTTCCTCAGGGAGGAGACCTTACTAAAGGTACTGGGTGAATTAGGTGCCCTGACCCTCCTTTTGATAGTGGGGCTTCACACAGACCTTAGGGCCTTGAAGCAGGCAGGTCTTTCTGTCCTTTATGTGGCCCTGGGTGGTATAGTGGCCCCTGCTGTGCTAGGGTATCTGGCATGTCTTTTTTTCCTCCCTGACGCCTCTATATATACCTGCTTCTTTGTAGTGGCAGCCCTTTGTGTAAATAGTGTCGGCATAATAACCAGGGTGTTTCATGAGATGGGAAAGCTGGATACCCTGGAGGCAAGGATAGCTATAGCGGCTACCTTAATTGATGCCATACTGGTCTTTCTTGTCATAGGGGCAGTGAGTGGTATTATCCGTACTGGCCACTTTACTACAACAGATGTGGCTCTGACATTGGGCATCTCGGTCCTGTACCTCTCCTTCATCGTGGTTACAAGCCTCAAGTATGGACAGGGCCTTGGGGATTTTGTTACTGAGAAGTTCTCTGAAAGCTCAAAGGTCTTTATTGTTACGGTCATGTTTTTTTCCCTGGCCTATTTTGCCAAATCAATAGGGCTGGCCGCCATCCTGGGGGCCTTTGGGGCAGGCCTGCTTCTTCAGAATGTAAGGTTAAGAGACTCTGGGGGTAAGGAACGTGGTATGGAGGAGCTGGTAAGACCTGCCTACTGGGTCTTTGTACCTATATTCTTTGTGCTGGTGGGCAGTGAGGTAAGGCTGGAGAGCTTCCTGGATAGGACAGCCGTATTGATAGGAACCGGTATCACGATAGCTGCTATCTTAGGGAAGCTCTTCTGTGGTCTTTGTGTAGTGGAAAGGGGTGTAAGCCGTTTACAGGTGGGTATCAGCATGGTGCCCAGGGCCGAGATAGCCCTGGTGGTTGCCAGCATGGGCAGGGCCTTAGGGGTGCTTAACGATTCTATATATTCTGCTGTAATTATAATGGTCATGGTCACCACCCTCACAGCCCCACCCTTGCTGAAGAAGGTATTATATACCCCAGCAGAGCGACACGAGGAGATATGAATAACCTAGCATGGCCTATAGCTATTATTGATTATGAAGCCACCCTTCGCAGGCTGAGGGAGGAATACCTCCCCACTATTATGGATAAGGCGAAGCTTGCCTTGAAGGGAGGCACGGGAGAGCCTTTGCTCAATAAGTTAAGTGTCCCAGAACAGGTGGTTAGCCCGCTTGAATCTTCCACCGAGGTAGTAGAAGGGATAAAACCCCTCTGGGAAATCTGGCGTACAGACCCAGCCAACAACTTCCTGCTCGCCCTGGCCATCATTATCATAGCTGCCAAGATTGGGGAGGAATTGGCAAGGAGGGTGGGTCTTCCAGCGGTGTTGGGCGAATTACTAATGGGTATATTATTAGGGAACATATACCTCTTTAGCGGATGGCCATTCTTCAATTTCTTAAAAACGATGTCTTTCTTAAAGATAGTGGGAGATTTTGGGGCAATAATACTCCTTTTCAGTGTAGGTCTTCATACAGACCTTAGGGCCTTCCTGCGGGTAGGGCTTTCTGCCTTTCTCATTGCCTTTGCAGGGGTTATAACCCCTGCTGGGTTGGGGTATCTTGCGTGCCGCCTTTTACTTCCCGAGGCCACCACATATACTCACTTCTTCATGGCAGTGACACTCTGCGCTACCAGTATTGGAATAACCGTTAGAGTATTTGAGGAGCTGGGAAAGTTGGATACCCTGGAGGCCAGGTTAGTAATAGGGGCTGCCATAATTGACGACATCTTAGCCCTTTTTGCAGTAGGCATAATGAGCGGTCTTGTCCTTACTGGGCAGTTTGCTGTGGAAGGTGTATTTATAACAGTTGGCCTGGGCATTCTATTTCTATCTTCCATATTGGTGCCAACCCTACGGTACGGCCGTAATTTTGGAAATTTTGCCACTGAAAAATTTCCTGAGAGTTTGAAGGTATTTGTTGTTGTAGTGGTATGCCTCCTATTTGCTTTTCTCGCAGAATCTATCGGGCTGGCCACCATAGTGGGCGCCTTTGCCGCAGGGCTGTTTCTCAGGGATATAAGACTGAAGGGCTCCGAGGGGAGGGAACACAGTGTGGACACCTTTGTACGGCCTGCCTACTGGATATTCGTACCCTTCTTTTTTGTACTGATAGGCTCTCAAGTAAGGCTAGAAAGCTTTTTGGACAAGACCGCTTTGCTGGTAGGGGGTGCCATTACAATAGCTGGTGTATCAGGAAAGCTCGTCTGCGGCCTTTGTATGGTAGAAAAGGGTGTAAACCGCCTGGCTGTGGGTCTTGGCATGGTTCCTAGAACGGAAATAGCCTTGGTCCTGGCTAGTGTAGGAAAGAGCGTGGGGGCAATAAGTGATTCCTTATTTTCGGCCGTAATAATCTTCGTGGCCTTCTCTGCTACTGTAGCTCCGCCCCTGCTGAAGCTGGTCTTGTCAAGGTCAGAAAAATCTATGCCTCCAAGGCCTTTGGTTCCCTATGCGAGTGATGAGACCAGGAAGGTAGCCGCCAGATTAAGAAGATTGGGGAGGAGATGATTGCCTTTTAGGGGAGAGTAAAAGTAGCCGCACCCTTTAAGGGTGCGTATACCATAAGTTGACGATTAAACTACTTTTGCAGAGGCCCCGTATCAAAGGTAGTTGCCCCATTTATGGGGCAAGAATGTGGCGTGCTACCATTAACTAGACCCTTCGCTCCGCTCAGGGTGACAATTTAAGGAGTCATTCTGAGCCAAAGTCCTGATCCGCCTTAGGCGGAGAAGAATCTCGCATGGGTGCCGCAGGGCTTAAGTTCGCCGTAGGCGAATCTGCCTCTGGCACGACCCGCCCCAGGCGGGATTCGCTTAAGGCGAAAATCTAGGTAGACAACGAGGTAAACCTCGTTGAACCAAAATCAACGACCGTAAAGGTCGTTGTCTACTCCCTCCCTTGATGGGAGGGGTTAGGGGAGGGTGAAATTATTGATTGGGGATAAGCCTTGTTCCTGTGTAGACCTCAGCAACGGCCTCGCAGGGTACGTCAAGACGCACCCTACTACTATGGTATGCTGGGTGCAAGGTACTTTCCCCTCCCTTGATGGGAGGGGTTAGGGGAGGGTGAAATAATTCGCAAGGGTTGACCAGAAGGGGAAATTATAGTGTAATATCCAGGTGGGAATGGATGGGGCCCGGTGGCTCTGACGGTCTTCAAAACCGGTTCGGGGCGCCACAAGCGTCCCGGGTGGGTTCGACTCCCACACGTTCCCGCCATTTACAACCTGCAACAACCGCTCTTTAAAAGTCTTGTCTTGAACCTTGCGAAGGAAAGGACTCGTACACCTGCAAAAGGGGTTAGGGATTAGGGGCTAGGGAGCTAGTTCGACGCCTTTCGCAGGACTACTACCCGTCATCCAGTAATCTCAGAGCAGGCTTTATAATATTACTCCTGCTTTTTGAAGAGCTTGTGACAGTTGTTGCAGGCCTGTTTTGCCTTTTCAAACTCAAGTTGGGCAACATCTACGGACGATTCATGGGTGGAAGAGGATAACCTATCTACCCTGGAGTGAAAGTCTTCTCTTAGCCTATTGAACTCCGACTGTTCGAATTTGGATAACTTGGAGTTTGAGAGGTCCAAGTTACATAGTTTGTGACAGACCTTATCCAGTTCATTTGCCAGGTTTGCTGCCTTGGAGAGGTCTTCTGCGATAAGGGCGTCCTCTATCTTACTTATATAATTATCTAAAATCTTCATTGTAGATTTTACCTTTGGTGCGGCGGAACCCAGGGTTTCTTCTCCGCAAACTGCCGGGCCAATAACCAGCAAAACACTTAAGGCAGCAAGACAGAATATTTTCATCCCAGAACCTCCCAAAAAGTATCCTTTAACAGTTTCAATTAAATTAACATTCTGAGACCTCTGAAAAAGTGCTAAAAGAATGCACAATAATGCTACGGCCTGTCATTGCGAGCGAAGCGAAGCAATCTCATGTTTTTCAGCGAAGACTACTTAAGAGATTGCTTCGTCGCCTTCGCTCCTCGCAATGACGGTTCTGCCTACATTTTTCAGAAGTCTCATTTTATATAAGGCAGATTGTTTTGTCTATAGCATTTCGAGGGAAAGGACTTGGACACCTTTCTTTTGGGCAGACCATGGGTCTGCCCCTACGGTAACAACCGCTCTTTAAAAGTCTATAAGGTGCGTCAAGACGCACCCTACTAAACTCGGACACGAGGTTGTAGGTTATCAGCTGCCGGTGTAGAAGCCATCTCTAACTGAAGGTGCGTCAAGACGCACCCTACAATGTCTGAATTCAGAATTCGGAATTCTGAATGTAACCCTATAGCTTCTCCTTCTTGTAGATGTTGTGGCAGTCCTTGCAGGTCTGCTGTACCTTATCAAACTCCGACTGGACGCTGCTAATGTTGCGTGCCTTCCCAGCCAGTACCAGGGAGCGGATAGAGATTCGGAACTTGTCCCCTATAAGGACAAAATCGGTGGGTACCCCTTCCGGGTGCTCTTTATAGTAGAGGTTCACGCAGCGACCGGCTATCAGGTCTTCTATCTTTGTTGCAGATTCCACTACAGCCTCCCAGTCCTTCTTCTCCACACCTCGACTTAGCCTCCTCATATTCAAGGAGGTAGAAGCCATGGCCTCCTGGAGCCCTTTTGGGGTCTCTAGCTCTACTATTTCTTCCTCCTTTGGCCATTCCTTCTCGGCCCATTTCTTCTTTGCCCACTCATCCAGGGCAGGGAGTTCTTCCTTAAAGAACTCTTTTTCCTCCTCCTTCAGGGCCACCTTTTCTTCCTCTTTTTTCTTACAGGTTAAGGAGCTTACTGAGATGAGTAGCAGGACCAGACCAATGGAGAGCAGTCTTTTCATTTTATGCCCCATGGTGTTTATTATCCCCTCTCCTTTCGGAATCTTTGGTGGCACTCCTCACAAGAGGCCTTCATTTTTTGGAATTGCGTCTCAGCCAGCTCGGTCTTCTGGTATCTCTGGGCCATGAGTAGTTTAAGCACATCGTTGTAGAAGCGCTGGCTGATGTTAACAAATTCTTGCGGGGTGTCGGGATGCATCTTCACATAGAGGTTTACACAGCGGCGTCCTATTAGCTCCTCTAGCTTTTCCGCAGACTTCCCGGTGGCGGGCCAATTCCCACTCTTAATTGCGTTATCCAGGCTTTTCATATACTTGGAGGCCTCTTCCATGACCGCCTTAAGTTCCCCATCGGTCTCCTTCACAGGTATAGGCTCCAGTTTCTTCCAATCCTCGGGCTCAGGGGCCTCCTCAGCCTCTTCAACCTCTTTTTCTGGGGAGACCTTCTTCTCCTTCACTTCTTCTGTCTGGAAGACAAGCTCTAAGAGCCTTTCACAGGAGAGGCCTGCCAGGGATACCAGGAAAAGACCCAGGCAAAGGGCCTTCTTTGTTCCTTTAAGCTGGGGTAGGTTAATCATGCTCGGCATAGAGGCGAAAGTCTATCTCTGGGAAGATATTGTCTCTGGATTCCAGTTCCTCCAGCCAGGGATAGTCAGGGAGGTTGTCTTTTATCTGGTGGTACAGGGTGGTAAATCGGGCGATGTGCTCTTTGCTACGTTTCTCGGCATAAGGGGCCATGGTACCGGTGGTAATGATGAAGGCCCAGTCGCTGGACTGGGCCAGAAGTAGCTCTCTGGCGGCCTGGTTAAGCATCCTTTCCTTTATGCCCTCAGCCTCCAGGCCCTCCCTGGCCAGCTCCAGCATCCTTTCCTCTGCCTTATGGAGGTGGCGGTACATCCAGTCGTTGGAGCCATTAAGCCAGACCTCGTTGTAGCCTTTGTCTCCCCAGGTGGAGGCAGCGGGGGTAGAGACCTGCTGGATGGGGTTTTTTTCCAGGTACTGTCTCAGGGTTACCAGGCGGAGCTCCTTCTGGTCAAAGGCCATCTTTCGGAAGAGGAAGTCGAGAAACTCTGGCCCCTCGAACCACCAGTGGCCGAAGAGTTCGGCATCGTAGGGGGCAACCATTATAGGCCTTCTGCCAAGGTGGCCCCTGAGGAATCTAGCCTGGTGCAGACGGTTGAACATGAAGTTTCCTGCGTGTTCAGCGACCTTTTCCCTGGCCCTATGGGGGTCGTAGGGCTGTTTATCTGCCAGGGATACATTGCCTGTAATTTTGTGGTACTTTATACCTATGTTCCGCTTTATTCCGTCAGAATGGAGATAGTGCCTTATATACTCGTAGTCGCAGTCGTAGCCCAGGTCACGGTAGAATTCCCTGTAATTCCAATCGCCTGGATAGCCTTCTATGGAGCTCCATACCTGTTTAGAGGATTCTACGTCCCTGCCAAAGGCGGCCACCCCTTGCGGACAGATTATGGGGGCAAAGACCCCGTAGCGGGGCCAGGGGGAGGCATTTAGTATCCCATGGGTATCCACAAGGAAGTATTCTATACCTGAGTCCCTGAGGAGTTCTGCCAGGCCTGGTGTGTATCCGCACTCAGGGAGCCAGAGGCCCCTGGGGCGCCTTCCAAAATGTTTCTCATAGTTCTGACAACCTATCTCGATTTGTGCCGCTTTGGCAGCCCTGGTGAGCATGAGGGGGAGAAATCCGTGGGTGGCGGTGCAGGTCATTATCTCTAGTTTACCAGTGTCTTGAAGCTGGCGGAAGGCGGTAACAAGATTTCTCTTGTAAAGGTCCTCAAAGAGATACCTGGTCTCATGGAATCTCTGCCTGTACAGGAGGGCTGTCTCATGAAATGGGGTATTTCTTGTCCTGTGGACCTCCTTTTCCATGAGGTCTATGCGCTTATGGATGTAGTTAAGGTAGCGCCCCTGGAGGAGGGGGTCGGCAAACATCTCACACAGGGGTGGACTAAGGGAGATGGTGAGTCTAAAATCAATCTTCTCTTCCTCTAACCTGCTGAGGACCCTTATCAGGGGGATATAGGTCTCGGTAATGGCCTCATAGAACCAGTCCTCCTCTAGAAATTCGCTATACTCTGGATGACGGACAAAGGGTAGGTGGCTGTGGAGTACTATAGCTAGATAACCTATTTCCATGGGAATTCCTTTAAACTAGAAGATAGAGACCCCTGAGAGTTTACAAAAGGGATAGGTGGCATCCGCTTAAGGCAGACCACGTCTATCCATAATAGAGAACGAGACCTCTGAAAAATAAGAGACGAAGCTGTCATTGCGAGGAGCGAAGGCGACGAAGCAATCTCGTAAGTGGTTTCCACTAGAAAACATGGGATTGCTTCGCTTCGCTCGCAATGACGGTCTGCAGCGTCTATATGCATCTTTTGGTAGTTTTGCAGAGGTCTCAGAACATAAAGAATCGCAATTTTGCAGATGTCTCAGATAGTTTTCCCTTTCGGTCCAGGGCTGGCAGGTGGAGGCATAATCCCTGGAGAGAGCCCAGGCACAGGGACCTCAGGCGGGCCCTTGGGTCTTCCACTGGGCCTCCGTCGTTTTTTGACCAGTTGCCCACGGACAAAGTCTTTAAAGAAGTGTGCCCATATCTCAGTGTAGTCCTCAGAGGGCCCTGCCCTTGGGGTCTCTACTACCATGGAGGAGGCCAGGTTTTTGAAGTGTCCCGAAGGTTCAAAATAGCCTATTTCTATCTGGTAGCTCTTTCCAGGGGCTACCTGTAGGTACCAATTCCTTACCCACACCTGTATGTCCTGATGGTAGGAGGTCTGGTCTGTGAGGCATTTCACCCACAGGGCCCAGGGAGCCTCTTGGGGGGCCTGACGGCCTGCTGGACCTTCTAGTTCCCAATAGAGGAAGAGCCAGTAGGGGTCTCTGGGCATGGCCACCAGCTTATCCTCTCCATAATGTTGGGGGAGTTGTGGCCCATGGTCTATGAAGGGCTGTGGTGGGAATTCTTTGAAGGTAGCTGTCTTTTCTGGGGCTTCCATGTCCTATGCCAACAGGGGCATCTCCTTGGGTACGACCACTACACCTTTCTCTGTGACGGTGAAGTGCTTTTTGTCTTCTTCTAGATTATAGCCTATGGTCATTCCGTCTGGGACTGTCACGCCTTTGTCAATGATTGCCTTACGGATTTTTACATGCCTACCTATCCTTACGCCCTCCATAATAATGGAATCCACCACATAAGAGGAGGTTTCTATCCTTACGTCAGGGGATAGGATAGAGTGTTCTACCCTGGCACCGCTAATTATACAGCCTGGTGATATGAGGCTGTTGAGGACTGTTCCCATGAGTCCCCCGTTCTCCACAAAGACAGTCTTGGCCGGTGGAAACTGCTCCTGGCAGGTGCGTATGGGCCAGTCTTTATCGTAGAGGTTAAAGAGGGGGTCTATGGCTACCAGGTCCATATTGGCCTCCCAGTAGGCATCAAGGGTACCAATGTCCCTCCAGTACTTTTGTGGTTTCTTATTTTCATCTTCAAAGCTGTAGGCATAAACGCGGTCTCTGCCTATCATAGCTGGGATAATATCTCTTCCGAAGTCATGGTGGCTATTTGTCTTGGCGTCTTCTACCACTCTACGCACCAGTACCTCTGTATTAAAGAGGTATATGCCCATAGAGGCTAGTACCTTAGTGGGGTCGGTAGAAATAGGCTTAGCGTGGGGGGGTTTTTCTAGGAAACGGACTAGCCTGTTTTCTTTGTCCACTTCCATAATCCCAAAGCGATGGGCGTCTTCTATTGGTACCTCTACACAGGGTATGGTGAGGTCGGCATTGTTACTTATATGAAAATCTATCATCTTCCTGTAGTCCATCTTATATATATGGTCTCCTGCAAGGATGAGGACCTTCTCAGGATGCTCTCTTTCCAGGGTGTAGATGTTCTGGTATATAGCGTCGGCAGTGCCTCGGTACCACGTATCGGTGATTCTCATCTGGGGAGGTATTATGTCCAGGTAGTCTCCTAGTTCGTTCCTAAAGATATTCCAGCCCATTCTTATATGTCTGTCTAGGGATATAGATTTGTATTGGGTAAGAAGGACAATCCTATGGAGGCCAGAGTTCAGGCAGTTACTCAGGGTGAAATCAATTATCCTATATATCCCCCCGAAAGGTACGGCTGGTTTTGCCCTGTCCTTTGTCAAGGGATAGAGTCTCTGTCCCCCTCCCCCGGCCAGGATCATTACCAGCACTTTTTTTAAGAGATTCGGGGTATATACAGGCATTATGCTCTTAAGCAGGGTTCTTTTTCTTTAAAACCTCTTTTATGGTCTTTTTCAGTTCCGTGAGGTCTGAGGTCTTGACTATGTAGGCGTCAGCAGACCAGGTCATAAAATTGTCTTTGAAGCTGGAGTAGGCGGTGTTAATGACTACGGGTATCCTGTTGTTTTCTCCCAGGATTTTCCCCATGGCTTCGATACCGTCCATCCCTGGCATGTTGATGTCCATCACCACCAGGTCTGGGGGGTTCAGCTTGGCCATTTCTACAGCTTCGCGGCCGTCCCTGGCCAGGAAAACAGCATAGCCCTCACGGCTTAGTTCCTGCCTATAGAGCAGGCTCTGGTTTTTGTCGTCTTCTACAATAAGTATGTTAGTCATGGCTTAATCCCCCTCTTCCTAAGGATTCTGCGCTAATTCTGGTACAGGAAGCAAAACAGAGAAGGTGCTTCCACGGCCCACGGCACTAGTTACCCTCAGTTTACCCTCGTGGTCATCTACTATCTTTTGACTCACAGCTAGTCCCACACCTGTACCCGAGGTCTTCGTAGTAAAGAAGGGAGTAAAGATCTTGTGCATCACCTCTGGCGGTATCCCTTCTCCTGTGTCAGAGAAATCTACTTTGAAGTAGGTATCTTCCAGAGTGGTTCTTATTGTTAGTGTACCACCCTTGGGCATAGATTCTATAGCATTCTTTATAAGATTGAGGATTACTTGCTTTATCTGGGCCGGGTCTATAAAGGCAACAGGAAGGTTGGGCTTTAGCTCCTTAACAAGCTTTATGTTCCTCTCCCTCAGATAGCCCTCTATCAGAGATAAAGTGTCTTCCATTAGTAAGTTTATTTGCATCCTTGCTTTTCTGGGTTCGGCAGGCTTACTGAAGTCCTTTATGTTATCTAGTATCTTCTCCAGTCTCTTAACTTCTTCTACAATGATTTGGGCGCTTGTGGATATGTTTACATCAGGGGTATTGGAGTTTTCTATGGAGCGGGCAAATCCTCCTATGGTTACCAGGGGGTTTCTTATCTCGTGGGCGATGTAGGCCGCCATCTCTCCCATGGCAACGAATCTCTCAGAACGAAGGAGTCTTTCCTGGGTCTCCGTTAGCTCACATACCTTAGACTCAAGGGTCTTGCATGTCTGGGCATTTTCTATGGCCAGGGCCGCCTGGCCAGCAAACATGCTTAACAGGGTTATGTGATTATCTGTTATAGGCTCACCACTATATATGTTGTCTGCTAATATTACTCCAATGGCCTTTCCTCTTACCAATAGGGGTACACAGATGAATGCCTTTGCCCCTATGGTCTCTCGAAATTCCTTGGTCACCCTGGGGTCTGAGGAGGAATCCCTTACCGCTATGGTGTTCTTTTCTCTAGCGCACTTTACTACAATCTCATCATCTTTGTAAAGGGGATAGGCCAGGAGCCTGGTCTTTATATTAAGGGGCGTGTCCAGGGGACCTAGCTTTACGACATCCTCCAGGAGGTCTTCCAGGGCGCGGTATTTAGTAGACACCTCCTGCCATATTCTCCCGGCCTCCTGGGCATTAGAGGGCCCCACGGCCATCTTTCCGCAGATAGCAGTACTCTCCTCATTGACAAGGAAGAGGAAGGCGCGGTTGAATCCCAGGGCGTGTCCAGCCGTCACACAGGTTAGTACTAGTTGAAAGACTTTGTCGGGCTGGAGTGTGTACTGGAGTGCGTTTCCCAGTTGTCTAAGGAGGGAGAGTTGATGTATCCTGCTTTCCCTAGCAGTGATATCCCTGGACAGGAGAAGAACAGATGCTACGTCACCCTTCTTATTTTGCGTAGGTATGGCAATGTTTTCGATATACTTTCTCTGTCCATCTTTTGTGATGATCTTAATTTCCCTGGGTTTCTGCCCCCCTTGAAGGGCAGCAGGAACTGGACAGTC
>JAUQZZ010000005.1 GCA_030586765.1 Candidatus Brocadiales bacterium
GTGAAAGCTACAACAATAGGCCCACGATATAGCCCTCTTTCGAGTCTTATCTTCTTTCGTTTTGGATATAAAGGCATATTAAAATTGCCTCTTTTTAAATCGTGGTAATAACGGCCTCTGCGTTTGCTTACTATTCTTTCAATTTCAACGAAGTAAAACTTCGTTGTCTACCTATGGGCTTCAAATATTTCTGGTAGACAACGACCTTTATGGTCGTTGACTCTTATCTCCATTGTCTGCCACTTATGCAAACCTAGAGACCCATGCACCCATCCACAACAAGGCTTGCAGACACAGGTCTTCTTGGTGAACCTAGGGCATGATTTGCCCTACAACCCCAGTTCCCGGCTTATCCCCTGCATGGCCTTGAGGCTTAGCTCTACGAACCTTTCCAGAGAAAGACCCATCTTCTCACACTCAAGGATGGCCTCCCTGTTCACATTCCTGGCAAAGGCCTTCTCCTTCATCCTCCTGAGTATGCTCTGGGGTTTTAGGCTGGAAAGCTTTTTATCGGGTAGTACCAAGGCCGCTGCCACTATAAGCCCTGTTAGGGCCTCTGCTGCAGAGAGGGCATAATCCATATCTCCTGTGCGGGTAAGCCCCAGGGCCTCGGCATTATGTGCCTTAATCGCCTGGATTATCTCCTCTGTAAGCCCCTTCTCTGAGAGGATTTCAGCTGTCCGTAGGGTATGCCTGTGGGGCTCATCCTTGGTGGCCTCAAAGTCAAGGTCATGGAGGAGTCCTGCTATGCCCCAACTTTCTACGTCCCTGCCAAGCTCCTTGGCAAGGGCTCGCATTATCGCCTCTGTGGCCAGACAGTGCTTGACAAGATTCTCCTGCTTAAGACTGGCTACCAGTAGGCTCCATGCCTCCTGTCTGTTCATGTCCCCTCCTTTAGAGTTAAAGACATTATAACCAAGCTCCCTTGGGCTTCAAAGCTTCCTTTATCTTGACTTTTCAGCCGAAAATAGTATAGTGATAATAATTTGTAAGTGTGGTCTCGTGAGAGAAAGCGTTAAGACATGAGCCAGTGGTATACACCAGAGTTTGGAATGTCCTTCGGGAGCAGGTGGACCAGGGCAATAAAGGTCCTAATCTCCGTTAATGTTAGTGTCTTTATCCTTCAGCTCCTGTTCTACACTATAAGCTCCCGTTGGGGCGGGGTTGAGTTTGTGGAGGGAAGAGGTCTTGGATACCCTGACCCCTTTACCAAGCTCTTCTGGTTCTATCCCCCCGATGCCTTTGGAAGGCTGTGGTTATGGCAGTTCTTCAGCTACACCTCTCTACACAGCATCTACGACCCCTGGCACCTAATCATAAATATGTTCGCCCTGTGGATGTTTGGTGCTGATGTAGAAAGGACCATGGGCACAAGAAAGTTTCTTACCTTATACTTCTCCGCAGGATTCTTCGCAGCCTTACTAAGCTCCCTTCTCAGCCATGATAGTGCCCTGGTGGGGGCCTCAGGTGCCGTCTTTGCCGTAGAGGTGGCCTTCGCCATGTTCTTCCCTGAGGCCACTATAATACTCTTTATCTTCCCTATAAAGGCCAAACACCTGGTAATGATCTTCGCAGGAATAACGGCCCTAAACTGCTTACTGCCCACAGGGGGAAACGTGGCCTATTACGCCCATATAGGGGGGCTTCTTTACGGCTTCCTCTTTGTGAGGTACGAACCCATGCTCTGGGAAATCGTCTCCCTCTGGCAGGCTAGACAGAGGGAAAAGAAAATAAAAGAAAGTGAAGATATACGCCGAAAGGTGGATATGCTTCTTGAAAAGGTAAACCGTGTAGGGATGGAAAATCTCACAAAGAAGGAACTAGAGTTTCTACAAAATGCCAGTAAAAAGTATAAAAAGTGGAAGGCGGAAAAGCGGGTATGATCAGGGTGGCTGTCAATGGGGCCTGTGGCAGAATGGGTTCTAGGATTGTAGCACAGGTACGCCAGGACAAGGAATTAGAGCTGGTAGCTGCCCTGGAAAGAGAAGGCCACCCCCTTATAGGGAAGGACATAGGGGCCTCTGCGGGAGAAGGGCCCTGCGGGATTAAGATAACGCCTAGTTTTAACGGAAAGGCCGACGTCCTAATAGACTTTTCCGAGCCTGCTTCCAGCGTGGCAAAGGCCTCCTTCTGCGCTTCCCAGGGCATAGCCTTAGTAATTGGAACCACAGGCCATAACCCTGAACAACTCTCTAGTATAAGGGAAGCCACACGGCATATACCGTGTCTTATGACCCCTAATATGAGCCTGGGGGTAAATCTCCTCTTTCAGATGGCAGCCCAGGTAGCCAAGGCCTTAGGAGAGGATTATGATATCGAGATACTAGAGGTCCATCATCGCTTCAAGAAGGATGCACCCAGCGGCACGGCCATCAAGATAGCTCAAGAAATCTGCAAGGCCACCAATAGGAAGATGGAAGAAGTAGCCATCTATGGCCGTCACGGCCTGACCAATCAGCGACCCAGCAAGCAGATAGCCATCCACGCCCTCCGTGTAGGGGACACCGTAGGGGACCACCGAGTAATCTTCGGAAACCTGGGAGAAACCCTAGAGCTTGTCCACAGTGCCCATAGCCGTGACACCTTCGCCCTGGGCGCCGTCAAGGCAGCAAAATTTATCGTGGGCAAGCCACCAGGGCTTTATGACATAAAGGATGTAGTAAGGTTATAGCAGACCTTCCAACCTCTAGGACGCTTGAAAAAGTATCTATTTTTGCTATAATCCTAGATTAGATGGCCTCGAAGACTTATTTAAGAGGTTTTTATATCACAAGTTATGTACATTATATAGCCTTAAGAGGAGAGGGTTGTAATGGCTGAAAGGGAAAAGATAATCGGTATAGACCTGGGCACTACCAACTCCGTAGTAGCTATCATGGAGGGGGATCAGCCTACGGTAATCATCAATTCCCAGGGCAGCAGACTCACCCCTTCCTGTGTAGCCTTCACTGATAAAGGCGAGCGTCTCGTGGGCTCCCTGGCCAAAAGGCAGGCTATTATAAACCCAAGAAATACAGTGTACTCCATAAAGCGTTTCATGGGTAGGAGACACAGCGAGGTAGCGCAAGAGGAAAAACTCGTACCTTTCAAGATAGTAGGTGAGCCAGAGGAACCTGTACAGGTGGAGATAAAGGGTAAACAATATACACCCCCAGAGATCTCTGCCATGGTCTTACAGGACTTAAAGAAAACCGCTGAGGATTATTTAGGTTACCCTGTAAAGAAGGCGGTGATTACTGTACCCGCTTATTTCAATGACGCCCAAAGACAGGCAACTAAGGACGCTGGAACTATTGCAGGTCTGGATGTAGTAAGGATAATAAATGAGCCTACTGCCTCCTGCCTGGCCTACGGTCTAGATAAAAAGAAGGCGGGTAAGATAGCGGTCTTCGACCTGGGAGGTGGCACCTTTGACATATCTATCCTGGAGGTGGGAGATGGGGTCTTCCAGGTACTCTCCGTTAATGGAGATACACACCTGGGAGGGGATGACTTTGATAAGGTACTTGTAGATTACATAGCAGAGGAGTTCAAGAAGGAACAGGGTATAGACCCAAGGCTAGACCCCATGGCCCATCAGCGCCTTAAAGAGGCAGCAGAAAAGGCGAAATGTGAGCTCTCCAGCTCTATGAGCGCTGATATTAACCTCCCCTTCATCACCGCTGATGCAACTGGCCCAAAGCACTTAACTATGAGTATCACCAGGGCAAAATTTGAACAGCTGGTGGAGCACCTGGTTCAAAGATGCGTAAGGCCTTGCCAGCAGGCCCTGACCGATGCTAAACTCAACCCCAAAGACATAGACGAGGTGGTTCTGGTAGGTGGCCAGACCAGGACGCCCAGAGTCCAGCAGGTGGTCAAAGAACTCTTTAACCGGGAGCCCTGCAAGGGCGTAAACCCCGATGAGGTGGTGGCCGCTGGTGCTGCTATACAGGCTGCCGTCCTCACTGGTGAGGTGCGGGACATCCTCCTCCTGGACGTCACTCCCCTATCCCTGGGCATAGAGACCCTGGGAGGCGTTATGACCGTACTCATCCAAAGAAATACCACCATCCCTACCAGCAAGAAAGAGATATTTTCCACCGCTGCTGATAACCAAACGGCCGTAGATATCCACGTCCTCCAGGGAGAGCGTCCCATGGCCAGGGACAACCGCACCCTGGGCCGTTTCCAGTTGGCAGGGATGCCCCCAGCCCCCAGAGGCGTACCCCAGATTGAGGTCTCCTTTGACATAGACGCCAACGGCATCCTTAACGTAAACGCCAAAGACCTTGGCATTGGTAAGGAACAGTCCATCATAATAAAATCCTCTTCAGGCCTTACCGAGGAAGAAGTAAAGAAGATGCAGAAGGAGGCAGAAAAGTTCTCAGAGGAGGATAAGAAGAAAAGGGAACTGGCTGAGGCAAAGAATCAGGCCGACAATATGATATACACCACTGAAAAGACCCTGAAGGAGCACGGGGATAAGATTAGCCAGAGCGATAGGGATGCCGTTACCAGGGCCCTGGATAGACTAAAATCCTTAAAGGACAGTAATGACGCTGGGGAGATAAAGAAGGCCATCGATGAATTAACAGAGGCCTCCCATAAAATTGCCCAGGCAATGTACGAATCCGCTGCCAAGGCAAGAGGAGGAGGCGGTGGCGGCAGTAGCGCCTCTGGTGGTGCTAAGGAAAAGGGCAAGGGAAAGGGTGAAGAGGTTATTGACGCCGATTACGAGGTTAAGGACTAGGTCTTCACACAGCCAAAGGTGATAAAAAGTCGGGTACTCCCCGACTTTTTTATTCGGGGCAGGAAATGAGGTTTGACAAATTCACCATTAAGGCCCAGGAGGCCCTCCAAGAGGCCCAACAACTAGCACAGTCTAGCGGCCAGCAGCAAGTAGAGTCCGTACATCTACTGGCCGCCCTGCTCAAACAGGAACAGGGCATAGCAGGCCCTATCCTCGAGAAGCTGGAGGTCAGTAGGGAATCTGCCTATTCTAGGTGTCTGTCGGCCATAGAAAAGCTACCCCAGGTAAGCGGCCCGGCGGCCTTCGGACAGGTCTACATAAGCCCTGAGCTCAGCGACATCCTTAACAGGGCATGGGAGGAGGCCGTAAGATTAAAGGATGAATACCTGAGTACTGAACACCTCCTCCTGGCCATGGTGGATAAAGAGAACAGCCCTGCTGGCAGCATCCTTAGAGACCTGGGGGTAGAAAAAGACCAGGTTCTACAGGCCCTTAGGACCGTTCGGGGCACCCAGAGGGTGACAGACCCTAATCCCGAGGACAAATACCAGGCCCTTGCCCGCTACAGCCGCGACCTAGTGGACCTGGCAAGGAAAGGCAGACTCGACCCTGTAATAGGCAGGGATGATGAGATAAGACGCGTCATTCAGGTACTTTCCAGAAGGACAAAAAATAACCCTGTACTCATCGGGGAGCCAGGCGTGGGTAAGACTGCTATAGTAGAAGGCCTGGCCCAGCGCATAGTCAGTGGTGATGTGCCGGAGGGGCTAAAGAACAAGAGGGTAATGGCATTGGACATGGGCGCCCTTATAGCAGGTACCAAATATCGAGGGGAATTTGAAGACCGTCTGAAGGCAGTCCTCAGGGAGATAAGCGCGGCTGAAGGGACTATAATACTCTTTATAGACGAGCTCCACACAGTAGTAGGTGCAGGGGCAGCAGAGGGGGCAGTGGATGCCTCTAACTTACTAAAGCCAGCCCTTGCCCGAGGGGAGCTACGCTGCGTGGGGGCCACCACCCTAGACGAGTACCGCAAACATGTAGAAAAGGATGCCGCCCTGGAGAGGCGCTTCCAGCCCGTCTATGTGGGCCAGCCTAATGTAGAGGATACCATCGCTATCCTTAGGGGATTAAAAGAGCGCTATGAGGTCCATCACGGTGTAAGGATAAAGGACTCTGCTATAGTGGCAGCTGCTAGCCTATCCCACCGCTACATCACCGATCGCTTCCTACCCGATAAGGCCATAGACCTTATTGACGAGGCAGCCTCAAAACTCAGGATAGAAATAGACAGTATGCCTACCGAGCTAGACGAGGTCCAGCGAAAGATTATGCAACTAGAGATAGAAAGGGAGGCCCTGAAGAAGGAAAAGGACCCCGCCTCTAAAGAGAAGATGGAGAAATTAGAACGTCAGATTGCCGAACTCCGGGAGGAGTTGGGGGTGCTTAAGACCCAGTGGGAGAACGAAAAGAGGGTTATTAAGGACATCCAGGATCTCAAGGCTAAGATAGACCAGGCCCACTCAGAGGAGCAAGCTGCTCAGAGGGAGGGTAACCTGGAGAAGGTGGCGGAGATACGCTACGGCAGGATTAGAGACTACGAAGAACAACTCAAAATGAAGCATACCCGGCTGACCGAGTTCCAGAAGGAGAAGTGCCTTCTGAAGGAGGAGGTGGACGCCGATGATGTGGCCGAGGTGGTATCCAAGTGGACAGGCGTACCTGTATCAAAACTCCTGGAGGGAGAAAGGCAGAAGCTCCTCAAGATGGAAGACAGGCTAAAAGAGCGGGTAGTGGGTCAGGATAGGGCTGTAAGGGCTGTCTCTGATGCGGTGAGAAGGGCCAGGGCTGGTCTCCAAGACCCTAACAGGCCAGTGGGTTCCTTTATATTCCTTGGCCCTACAGGGGTAGGAAAGACGGAGATTTGCAGGGCCCTGGCAGAGTTTCTCTTCGATGACGAAAACGCCATGGTAAGAATAGATATGTCCGAGTTCATGGAACAGCATTCTGTGGCAAGGTTGATAGGTGCCCCACCGGGCTATGTGGGCTATGAAGAAGGCGGAAGGCTCACTGAGGCTGTGAGGAGGAGGCCCTATTCTGTAGTCCTCTTCGACGAGGTAGAGAAGGCCCATAGAGAGGTCTTCAATATCCTCCTTCAAGTACTAGACGATGGCAGGCTCACAGATGGCCATGGCCGCACTGTGGACTTCAAGAATACCATTATAGTGATGACCTCTAATATTGGGACACAGTGGATTCACGAGCTGGGAGGCAAGGGCAGGGAGGAGGAACTTAAGGAACGCATAACAGAGGCCCTGAGAGGGGCCTTCAGGCCCGAGTTCCTAAACCGCATCGATGAGATAATTATCTTTAACAGTCTTACCAAGGAAGAGATTAAGAAGATTGTGGATATACAACTCCGCTCCCTCAGGAAGAGACTGGTAGAACATAATCTTAAACTAACCATCGATGAAAAGGTAAAGGAGAAACTGGTGGAGGAGGGGTTTGACCCCATCTACGGGGCAAGGCCACTGAAGCGGACTATACAGCAGTTAATAGAAAATCCCCTGGCCCTGGAAATTCTTAAAGGGAGATTCCCAGAAGGTTCCGATATCCTCGCAAAAAGGGAAGGAGAAAAGATAGTCTTCAGGGTGAGAGAAGCTGTAGAGGCCGTGGCCTCTTAAGATTAAGTCCTTGTTGCCATTCCTTATCACGACAAGTACTTTTCTTGCAATAAATCTGTAGGCAATAGAAATCTATCTATTAAAGCCGCATAAAATAAGGAGGGTGAAAGATGCTCATCCGATGGTTGATTGCTATAATCCTTCTTTCTCTCCCTTTTCACCCCTGGCCAAGCCTCGCACAGCAGAAAGATGTGGCCGCCAGTAAAATAGACCTCCAGGGTCTTAAGAAAATCCTCACAGAGAATAAAGACAAGGTAGTACTGTTAAATTTCTTCTCCCCCTTCTGAGCCACCTGTGGGAAGGAGGTTCCTTTCCTGATACAACTCTACAATACTCACAAGAAAGAGGGTCTAGAAATTATTGGCATAAGTATGGGAGCTTCTCCCCAAATGGTAGGGCTTTTCGCCACACAGAAAGGGATAAACTACCCTGTCTTTACTGCCCAGGAAGATATCATCGAGGCCTACGGCGTCGATAGCGTACCCATCAATATCTTTCTCGGTAGAGACGGCAGTCGGAGAGAAACAGAAAAAGGCTACGATGAAGAGAAAAAGTACAAAATGGAAGAAGAGATAATTAAGCTGCTGGGAGAAAAGGACTGATAACCTGCGTGCCCCTAAACCCTCAAAACAGGAGACCCAAGATGTACAGATTGCTTCTAGCTGTGATTATCTTTGCCTGCCTAACCCTTCCACCTCTTCTGGGCATGGCCCAGGAAAGTAAGGTAGCTAAGCTTAACCACAAAGGGCTTAAAGACATGCTGCTGGCTAGTAAGGGCAAGGTAGTAGTCCTTGATTTCTGGGCCTCTTATTGACCCCACTGCCGGAGGGCGGTGCCCTTCCTGAACAAGATATACACCACTTATAAGGACCAGGGACTGGAGATGATTGCTATGTCCATAGAAGGAGACCCTGAGCTAGTCCAATCCTTTGTAAAGAAGCTGGATATGAAGTATCCCACCTTTGTGGCTGAGGATGATTTGCTAGCGGCCTATGAGGTCCAGTACATCCCCTTTCACATATTTATTGACAAGCAGGGAAATGAGAAATACCGGGAAGCCGGCTTTAGCGAGGAAGGAGCCCAGGAGTTCGAAGACAGGGTAAAAGAATTATTAAAAGAGTAAGAGAGATGTTGAACCTTTTCATACCTTTTTTTATAGCTCTAATCCTTTCAGGCCCTACCGTCTATGCCCAGGAAACGAAATTATCTATAAAGAAAATCACCCTGGAAGGGCTCAGAGAAAAGATACTGGAGAATAAAGGAAAGGTATTAATCCTGGACTTCTGGGCTACATACTGTGCCCCTTGCAAGGAGGAGATACCCTTTCTGAACGAGCTCTATCAGACTTATAGGGATAAAGGACTAGAGGTAATAGGAATCTCCATAGAGGGTGCTGGGGAGGATGTGATAAGACCCTTTGTAGAGATGATGAGGATAAGTTACCCCATATTCTTAGGAGGCGATGACATTATAGAGGCCTATGACATCCAATATATTCCCCTCACCTATATCGTGGGCAAGGACGGCAGGGTGCGGATGAAGGAGATGGGATTCAAGAAAGAGGTCAGCATACCCAAGTTTAAGAGGCAGATAGAAGAACTGCTAAAGGAGGGATGACAGCAGCACAATAGAGGAGGTTGCGCCTGAGGTGGGTCTGCCCTCGCTTCGCTGGTTGGTGGACATCTCTTCTAGCCTCTTCAGGCGAAGCATGTCGCCCGCGGTCCGCCTGGCGAGGTACTTCATCTATGATCTTCTCTTCTTGCCCTTCGAAGGTCTTTCCTTATAGTAAATGGGGGCCTGGGTTCTAGGTCTTGACAGCTTCCTTTTGCTCATGCCTTCCTGCCCTTAGCATCTCTATAAACCCCTCATATCTTGTAAGAAGCTGGCCCCAGGCAAGGTTCTGCATATCTACACAGTCACCATCCAGATTTAGCATCGGTACACCCTCCGGACCCAGTTCCCTCTTTATGGCCGGCACGGCGGCATTATTGCGCCGGCATCCCCACTGGGAAAATACTACCGCACCAGCTATGTCGTATTTCTTTATTAGCGTCTTAAGCACGTTGACCCTTCGTTCTAAGGGACCATTGTAATGAGTGGATATAAGTTTCCTGGACAGGCTTTCATAAGGCCTATCAGGATCTAGTTCCTCCCAGTATACGTAATTTACCTCTTCAAAGGCAATCTTTACGTCGCTGTCTACCTCTATCTTAGACGGTATATCGCACTTAAAATAAGGCTTCAGCTCCAACCAGAGGAGTCTGATTTTCCTGGCTGGCTCTTCCCCGCTCTCCTCCTTTGCCTTTATCTTCTCTCTGAGTTCCTGGGATAATCTGGTATAAAATTCCTCTGCAAGCTCGGAACCTATAAGCAGGTGGCTAGGCAACATGAAGCCCAGGGCCCTGGCTCCTGGTAAAGGGCAAAAGGGACTTACCCTCAGCTCATTTACCTCTAACATCTTCTGCCTGGTCCGATTCGTCCTATGGATAGTTTCTCTCAACCTCTCAGGGTCCATTCTTCTACCTGAGACCTCTTCTAGCCTCTTTACAAACCTCCTGAGCTGTCCAGCTAAATACTCTACTGACTCATCCGTTAGGTCATAGGGCACATCTAATATCAGGGTCTCTTTCCTGGTAATAGCCTCTGATATCTTTGTCATCTTGAGGTTAGAATCGCAGAGGCTACTGGTGGCAGCCAGGACGATGGGCCTGGGCAGGTATCCCTTAAAGGCAAAACCCAGGGCAGAGCGGTGAAAGGAGCATACATCTGTAGGCACGCCTTGCGAGTCTGCCTCTAACAGACCTTTTGGTGTAATACCTAGACCAGCAAAGAGGGCGGCGACAACCTCAAGGCTAAAGGGTATAAGACCCATGGCAAAAAGTAACTCGGAAGGGATAAAGAGGCTCGTCCACACCACCCGCCCCTCATTAGCATAGGCCTGGTGGAAATACTTGTAACCCTCCCTCCGTAGAAAATTTAAGGTATCTACATCATTGCTAATCTTGTTGCCAACAAAGTAGGGGCCAAAGTGGCACAACTGACTGAGGAGGAATCGGGCGAGCCAGCCTTCTGCATCCTTCTTAAGTCTTTCTTTCAGCTTCATCGCACCTTGGAGAGATCGAATGGGAACTTTAGCTCCTTACCCTCTGGGCCTTTGAGGATAAGGGTAACTGCAGCTTGTGGATCCACAGGACCCACAGAAAATCTGTAGAAACACAGGGCCCAATAGCGTGGAGACTTGGGATAAGTACGGGTGTAATCAGCTGTTGATGGTACATCCTGATTACTCGGCTCCAGCTTCTGCCCCTTATACTCTAGTACTGCCTTATATTTATCGGCAAAGTCTATCGTTTCACCATAAATGGCACAGCCGAAGCTGAGCTGGTCCTTTTTCTCCTCCATGGACTTCCTTATCTCGTACTCGCTAGGCTCCATGAGCTTAAGGGCCGACTCTTTCGCCAGGATCACTATACCAGCAAAGGGTGTAATTATGGTAGCAGAACCTACACCATAACCCAGGTCTATCCTCCAATCCTTCATTAGTTCTGGGTGGGAGAGTTCCCTCCTGGCACGTCCATACTCAATAGCATCCCGCAGGTCCTTCTCCTTTAGCTCAAGCTGGATACCCTCTGCCTGGATGGTTAAGAAGACAGATAGTAACGAAATAAGGGCAAGTATAGTGAGCCTCACAAATATCCCCTCACAAGGAGTTTGAAGGATAGGAGTCTAGCATTTTGAGGAGATGCTGTCAAATATTTATTAGACAGTACATCTAGAGGCAAAGGCCCAGGGATAAAAGGATTACTACTGCCGCAAAAAAGTGGTGGCTCACATCTAAAAAGACTTTCTTAGACTTGATTCCCACAATCTTTCTGTGCTTTTCTATTGCTTTTCTGAAGACCTTCTTTAGCTCATCGCCTGTGGCATCATGGGTATAGGAGCCACCTGTAAGGTGGGCCAACTCCCTGAGGAAAGAGGGTTCTGGCCTAGTCTCTATAGTCTTGCCCTCCTCGTTCTTCTCGTAGCCAACGGTCAGGCCATACTTATCCTTCTTAGGGATGCGGGAGGCTACCTTAGGGTCTCCTATCCCAATCATATACAGGGATATATTCTTCTTCTCCAGGAGAAGCTTGACAGCCTCGGCTACCTGACTCCGCACGGCTATCTGCTCTTCACCATCGGTTAGCACTATCAATATCTTCTCATTAGGTTTATCACTAAATATGTCAAAGGACAGAAGCAAGGCATTGCCTATGTTGGTACCGTAGGGGACAAACCTGGTATAATTCTCGTTTATAAGGTCTAGCATCCTGAGGAATATACGCTCATAGTCCTGGGTAAGATAAGGTAGCAAGGAAAAGGCCTTCCCAGCGAAGACTACTATACCCAGATAGTCATTCTGGAGCTCTTTGACTAGGTTCGCCATCTCTATCTTTGCCCTCTGAAGCCTGTTGGGCTTCACATCCTCTGCAAGCATACTAAGAGACACGTCCAGGGCAAAGACTATCTCCATGCCCTCCCTTTCTCGGTGCTCCTCATAGGTAAGCCACCTGGGACCCAGCAGCACCAGGGCCAAACCCCCCAGGGCTACACTAATACAAAGGGCCCTGAGACCGTCCCTAAAAAGGCCAGGAACCCTGCTCTCCTTCAAAATAAGTTCTAGTTGGCCAAAGCTCTTAAACCACCTCCTCTTTCTCCAAAGGGAATAGAGATACACGATAAAGACAAGGGTCGAAAAGAGGATTACGGCCCAGAGATATTCCTGGTAGGTAAAGACCAACATTTTACCACCTCAACTTGGGGCTACCCCCAAATTTGTATCGATTTCCCCAGGGCAAGAGTTTAAGGGCCTGGACCCTCTCCTCTCTCTCCTCCCTCTCTGGGCTAAAAAGAGTGGAGAATTGTTCTTGTCCCAGACGCATCCGTTCCAGATTCTTTTTGGCCTGGAAGTCACTTGGGTCTATCTCCAACACCTTAATATAGCCCTGGGCTGCGTTTACAAAATCCAGGTCCTGGGCAAGAATGTTGGCCTCGTTATATAGGGCCCTGGCCCTTAAAAGGGGATCTTTTGTCTCTGAGGCCTTCTTGAACCGTACCCTGGCCTCCTTATTCTCTCCCAGGAGCGTAAGAGCAACTCCAATATTATACTCTAGCAAAGAATCCTCCCTACCCAAGAACATGAGGAGGTTATTTAATCTGGAGGTCTTTTCTTTCTCGAGTCCCTCTAGGGCCAGATGATACCGCCCCATAAGGATGTTCTCCTCTGCCCTGGTAGTAAGGATGCATCTACTGCGCACCCCCAGGCCGTAGGCTATCAGGCAGAGGGAAAGAAAGACTAACACACCTTTTATCAGTTTCTTCTTGTTCATCTCTCTGACCCGTTAAGGAACGCTTATCCAGATGTTTTCTATAGTAACCATCCCCAGGAGAAAGACTAGCCCTAACAGGGCTGGATAAAAGTAGAGGTCCTTCTTTCTTGCAGTCCTCTCCAGAAAGACCCTGTCCCTTTCTATAGCATCCACCTCTTTATACAATCTCTCAATCTCGCTATGCCACGCGGCCGGAGAAAGGGCTCCCCAGATGGCCCTGGCATCTGCCACCCCAGACTGTTTCTCTACCTCTGGGATGCCTTCCGCCTTGAAATATCTCCCCCCTGTGGCAACCACCCCACCCTTTAAAGCCGCTATCCTGCTAATTGCCTGTTCTGGCTCCACACCCGTTTCTGCCGAAGGTTCTACAGCTACTACATAAACCCTTATGCCCAGCCTGCTGGCCAGCTTCAGGGGCCTGGTGGGGTCAATTCCCACGTTATATATGCCATCTGTAAAGAGGATAATGACCCTGTTTTTCTTTGTACCCACTTTCCTTGTCAGCATCAGGGCATAATCCCCCAGGTGTTCTTTGTTTATGCTCTCCCTCACCTTCCTAATCTCTACGTCCCTGCCCATCTCCTCCTCAATAAGGGCCATCATAGAGGTAAAAAGCCCCTCTCCAATAGCCGTCTGAAAACCCACCTGAGAGGCCTGTATCCTCTTCAAAGAGTTTTCCAGTAAGGAGTATTCCTGGGTAGGCAGTACCACCAAGGCGGCATCGGTACCAAAGATGGTTATTCCGATAAGGTCATTTGACCTCCTCTTCACAAAATCTGTTATAACCTCTTTCACCACCTCCAGGGCATGTCCTGACATGCTGAAGGAGGTGTCTATGCACAGTATCAACTCCCTGCCCTGGGTAGTAACATCCGTCTCTTGCAGGTGGGACTGGGGATGACACAAACCTAGGATCGCGAAGGCCAGGGCTAGAAACCAAAATAGTCTGGGGAGCCTCATTATCCTGACCTTTAGGGGCGCGGGCTCAGGAAGCCTACTTAGGCTAGGATAGCCTAAGTGTCCCCTGGTCTTGAATATCCTGAAGAGGAGATAGGAGAGGGGTATAAGTAATAGAAACCAAGGACTCTCTAGGTTCATTTCCTCCCCCCTGAAGACTCTAGGATGCCTTCTATCCCCTTAAGAACCTCCTCTAGCTTTTCCCTCTCAAGATGGTCTCCGAAGATTAACCTATCTAGTCCCTTAAGCACCTTTTGCGAAGGTACGGCTAATTCCGGGGATAGGCTGTTAAGGAGCTCTGCGGAGGTTAGGGAAAGGGCCCGTTCCTTTGGGAGGCTGAAACGGGTCCCCAGAAAAGTTCTAAAGGCCTTATCCAGACCCTCCAGGTATCTTCTATCCTGGTATTTCTCCCCACTAATATGTAAAGAAGATAAGAGGGTCCTTAACTCCTCAGCGGCTAACTCAGGGCTTTCCGAAGGTCTCTTTATAGGGGCCAGACCCTCCCTGAACTTACGGACCCCAATCGGCATAAACAGGATTAGTAGTAGCGAGGTACCCAGGGCTACGGCAAAATAGCCGCGGAGATACAGCTCCTCTTTCCTATAACTCATGGGACCCTTCAGTCCCTCCAGGGGGACATCCACTGTCTTGAGCAGTCTGTTAATAATTACGGGTACAGGTTGGGTTCTTACCTCCTTTGTCTCTATAAGCCTTTCTTCTTCTTTAGAAGCCACGGACTGTTTGTAATAAAATATGGACAGGGGAGGTATCTCATACCTTTTATCTGTACCCATCTCGTAAATGGAGAGGTAATAGTCTACCAGGACCTTCCTCAGTTGTGGGGTCTCCTCCTGCCTTATGTTAGAACGCAATAGGGAAAAGGGCTCAAAATTGACCTCCTTCAGGTTTTTTAACAATACCTCAGTATCCTTCTCGTGAAGAATAGTAAGGCTATAATGTATTACATCCCCTGTCTCTATAACATCTCTATCCACACTGGCCTGGGTCACTAAAGGAACCTTCCTTACGGCTACAGGAGAGGAGCTGGCCTGCCCCTTCTTTTTCTCCACCTCATCTGTATAGGAGACGGCAAAAGAGGGCACCACGTACTCTCCTTCCTTTGCATCCTCAGGTAGAGAAAGGATATACTGAACTACCCTGAAATCCCTCTCGTTCTCAAAGATCTGCCTCTCACCGATAGTGACCTTTTCTACCTGGAAGGGGGGCAGATTGGCCTTAAGGAGGTCTTCTAGTTCTACACTTATGCCCAACCTCCAGATGACCTGCACAGTAAGGAGAAGGGTCTTACCTCTAACCAATCTCTGCGTGCTAGGAAAGGTCCATATCTCTAGAGGCCTTTCTGTGGTAAGAACTTCCTGGGGTTTTTGTGTAGGCATGAGGGGCCCTTGACTATAGGGGTAGGGCTCCTGGGCATAAGATGGCGTGGAAAGGAAAAATAAAGCTACAGAAAAAAGGACCGTCAATAGTATCTTCATCTCCTAACTGCCCTTCTATTCCTGGCCCTTTTCTCAAAGAAGGCCGAGAGTTCATCTGCCATGGCCTCTTCACTCTCATGGGTACACATCTCTATATGGTCAAGGCCCAGGCGTCTAAAGACATCCAGATAATAAAGCCCCTGCCTCAGAGAGGATGCCAGGTCCAGGAACCCCAGTTCTCTACTCTCCAGGTCCCTTACCGTGAGAAAACCCATGGCCCTGGGCAGTTCTTCCTCCCTCTTGTCCTTGATTACTATGGGGATTATCTCATGCCTTTTGGAGAGGGCCCCCAGAGAGACCTCGTAATTTTCTGCGGTCAGAAAGTCGGAAAGGATGACAATCAGGCTGGGAGGAAGGTTTAGTCCATTTACAAAAGAAAATGCACTGTCCAGGTCTGTTAGGGGGCTCTTGGTCTTTTTCTCTTTAAGTCGTGGGAGGAGTCTGAGGATTTGCGTCTGCCCTAAGCGGGGTGGAAAATACCACTCCACTCTATCGGTAAAGACGATGAGTCCCATGGGATTACCCGCCTCCCCAGCAACAGCTACCAAGAGAGAAAGGACAGAAAAGAGGGCATCCTCCTTTAGGGCCTTAGAGGCACCGAATCTCTTTGAGCCGCTCTTGTCGATAAGAAATAGTACCGGCACCCTACGGTCAGGAAGCCTCACCCTCACGTGGAGCTTCCTGGCCCTAACGGTAGTCTTCCAGTCGATGGAGCGCAGGTCATCCCCTGGCTGATATTCCCTTATCTCATCCAGCTCAAGCCCCCTGGCACCACTGGTGGAGCTGGGGAATATACCTTCAAAGAGGTTTACCGCCAACCTCTGGAGACTAAGTCTGATCTTTCGCCTTGCCTGCATCTCAATCTAGTCTGGGAACCCTCTCTAATACAGCCCTTATGACATCGTCAGGGTCCACACCCCTGGACTCTGCCTCATGGGTAAGAACCATACGGTGCCTGAGCACAGGATAGGCCATCTTCTGCACGTGCTCAGGGAGGATAGTATCTTCCCCCTTAAGGAAGCAGTAAGCCCTAGCAGCCTTGGCCAGGGCGATAGATGCCCTTGGCGAGGCCCCATAGAGAACATGGCCCCTAATAAAACCATCTGATTCCTCGGGTCTGGTAGCCCTCACAACCCTGGTAGAATACCTCACAATAGGAGAATCCTCTCTCAAGGGATTCCACTCTACTATAGAATGCCTGAGTTCTATGATATCTTCAGGACTAAAGACCTTCTCTAGCCTGGGCTCTCTATCCGCTACTTGTCTCTCTGCTATCCTCCTCTCCTCAGGATAAGAAGGGTATCTTATCCTCAATTTCAACATAAACCTGTCCACCTCAGCCTCAGGTAGCAGATAGGTACCTGTTACCTCAATGGGGTTCTGCGTTGCTAGAACTAGAAACATCTTTTCCAGGGGATAGGTAGTAGTGCCTATAGTTATCTGATGCTCCTGCATGGCCTCTAGCAGTGCGCTCTGCACCTTGGCTGGGGCCCTGTTTATCTCATCGGCCAGGAGGAGATGGGTAAAGAGGGGCCCCTTATGGACGATGGTCTTCATGGTGGTAGGTTCCACCATCTCAAAGCCAATGATGTCTGCGGGGACGAGGTCTGGGGTGAATTGGACCCGGTGGAATTGGGCATCTATCACCCTGGCCAGGGTCTTAACGGTCATGGTCTTCCCCAGTCCAGGATAACCCTCCAGGAGGATATGACCATCGGAGAAGAGTCCCACCAGGATGCCCTCTATGAGCTCCTCCTGGCCCACTATAACCTTTTCTACCTCGACCTTGAGGGCCCGTATCTTTTCTTTTACATTCCCTCTAAACAATCGAATCGCCCCAATCTATCTCCACCTTAGATGGACTATTCTTGCAAAGGTTTCAATAGTCAATAAAGGCACCCTTCCCCAGAGTAGGAAACAAATTTATTATATAGCTTTTTCTCGTTTCAAAGCAAGCCCCTTCCTTAGAGCTCCTTGTCCTAAATCTACACTCCCTCCTCTTTGCAGGGAAATAGTTGAACCCTGAGTAATTCTGTGTCATTATAAAGGTGGAAGCTAGCGGTTACAAATAGAGGGCGTTAACCATGAATGAGATATACGAAAGACTAGATAAGGCCTTAGAAGCCTATCAATCCTTAGTGGTGGAACTAGCGGCAGGCTGGGCCCTTATCAGTGACAGGGACTTCCCAAGCTATGAAAGGCTGGCCAATGAGCGACTAGCGGAAGTGACTTCTGAGATAGATGGGTATGCAGGGGCATTGGAACTTCCCTTTCTAGTGAGATTTTATTATGAAGAGTATGGAATGGTGCGGCCCATTCAGACCCTTGGAGACGTACAGGGGCTAATGATTAGTATGCTAGGGTCCAGGGGAGACGTAGACCATGGTGCCCTTATCAATTCTATCAGGGATAATCTAGTGGGACAGAAGGATAGTCTAAAGGTGCAAATAGAGGCTGAGTGCAGCTCTGCATATGGCAGATGAAAATGTTGTTGCTCTTAGCTACTTCTAGTCCTGACCTAAAAGTATCAATAGTTCGCTGGGAGCGTAAGAGGCCTGCAAGGCTGCTTCCTTAGTGATTATTCCATCTTTATACAGAGTATGCAGTGATTCATTTAAGGTTTGCATCCCAAGTTGCCTGCCCATCTGAAGCTGCGCATTTATTTGGTGAATCTTCCCTTCCCGTATTAAGTTCCTTATGGCTGGGGTGAGTATCATAACCTCGCAGGCACATACTCTCCCATCACCGTCACTCCGTGGAAGGAGCCTCTGACATATTACCCCCTCAAGGGTAGAGGCTAGTTGTGTCCTTATCTGCTGTTGTTGTTCTGCGGGGAAAACATCCACTATCCTGTGTATTGTTTCAGTAGTAGAGGTAGTATGTAGTGTACCCAGGACCAGGTGCCCGGTTTCGGCAACGGTTAGGGCAATGGAAATAGTTTCCAAATCCCTCGTCTCCCCCATCAGGATTACATTGGGGTCCTGCCTTAGAACGTGTTTTAGTGCTGCATAAAAAGATTCGGTATCTGAACCAACCTCTCTCTGATTAACTAAACCTGTTTTGTGTGTGTGGACAAACTCTATGGGGTCTTCAATGGTAACTATATGGACTGCCTTTTCTGAGTTTATCACGTCTACAATGGCAGCAAGGGTCGTTGACTTGCCGCTCCCTGCAGGGCCGGTTACCAGTATGAGGCCAACGGATTTTTGTGATAGCTCGTAGAGTACAGGTGGTAGACCAAGCTGTTGGAAGGTAGGTATCTCAGCAGGGATACGGCGGAATACTCCTCCCACAGACCCTCTCTGTAGATAGATATTTCCTCTAAAACGCCCTAATCCTGCGAAACCAAAGGAGAAATCCAACTCTCTTCCTTCTTCAAAAGTCTTCTTCTGGTGGTCAGTTAAGATGCTGTAGCATAGCCGTTTTGCCTCTTCCATATCAAGTTTGCCATACTTTTCAACAGGTTCGAGGGACCCGTAAACCCTTATTATCGGTGGTGAGTTGACTGTGATGTGAAGATCGGAGGCATTCTTTTGTATCATTATTTCAAGAAGCTCTTCCAGTTCTGGCATCGTGCAGACTCTTTACGGCAGAGTTAGAGAGGGTCTAGAGCTTAAGGTCTAAGGTCCAAAAGTCTATTGGAAGCGGTGTAAAAAAGGTCCAGGAGCAGGCAATAAGCCGAGTTCTGTCGTGGGTGGCCATTAATCTAGGGTCCGCCTTGCGGAGGACCTCAAGCGGCTTACCCGGAGGTTTCTAGCGAAGCGGGCCACTTCATCCCTCCCTATTTAGCCTTGCTCCGAGTGGGGTTTACCATGCCAGCCTTGTCACCAAGGCCGCGGTGGGCTCTTACCCCGCCTTTTCACCCTTACCCACCAAAAAGTCCACCACCAGGATGGACGGATTCACCAATTAGTCTGGTGAAACTGGTAGGCGGTATATTTTCTGTGGTACTTTCCCTGGGATCACTCCCGGTGGGTGTTACCCACCACCCTGCCCTATGGAGCTCGGACTTTCCTCCCGCCCTTCTGGGCGGGCGGCCACCTCGCCTGCTTCTGGACCCTCCTCCAAGAGGTAGAGAATCCTTCCACAATTCTTACATAAGATTAAATCCTGACACCTCATGAGGAGGTTAATAGTCTGGGGGGTTATACCCATAAAGCAGCCCCCACAAGACTCGCCCGACACCTCTACCACTGCCAGGCCGTCCTTCTCAATCAGCCTTTTATACTGTTCCAGGGACTCCTTGTCTACTAACTGCGAGTTTTCCTCCAATTGGCGACGAGCCTCCTGTATATCCTTGTCTAGCCCCTTTAGCTCCTCTTCCACAACATTAGCTAGGGACTTCAGGGCCTTTTCCTCCTCCTCCACCTCTCTGGCTAGATTCTTTTGGCCCGCAGCCATATCCTCTATCTGAGACATCATGGCCAGGATCTCATCTTCTAGAAGGCTTTTATCTGCCTCTCTTCCACCAATCTCTGAAAGGAGGGCGGTATATTCCTTATTATTCTTAATCTTATAGAGGTCTAGCCTGAACTTCTTTATCTCCTCTTCCTTACACTTAAGGTCTAGCTCCTTATTATCTATCTCTTTCTGAAATTTTTTGTGCTCTTTCTGCTTTTCAGTAAGGAAGTTCTGCTTTTCCTGGACATGCGCCTGTTTGCCCTCCAGGTCACCCAGCAAGACCTTCTTCCGTTTCTCTAGCCCCCCAAGGTGGTTATCTATTAACTGGAGCTTCTTTAGTAGCTCTAGCCTCTTTAGTCCATCCTTTTTATTGGTTAGTTTCAATACCATCAAGGAACCCTTCCAGTTTCCTACTCCTGATGGGATGTTGAAGCTTTCGCACGGCCTTGGCCTCTATCTGCCGCACCCTCTCCCTGGTAACATTGAACTTCTTTCCAACCTCTTCCAGGGTATAAGTATAACCATCTCCAATGCCGTAGCGCAGTTTAATGATCTCCCTCTCCCTGTAGGAGAGGGTGCCAAGGACATTATTTATCTTTTCCTTCAACATCTCCTGGGTAGCAGCCGATACAGGGGACTCAGCCTTCTCGTCTTCTATAAAGTCTCCGAATGAGCTGTCCTCACTCTCCCCTACGGGCCTATCCAGGGATATCTGGTAACGGGATATCTTCATTATCCGCCTGGCCTCGGGTACGGAGATCCTCACCCCTTTTGCAATCTCCTCTACCGTAGGTTCCCGTCCTTTTTCTTGGAGGAGTCTCTTAGAGATGTTTCTAATCTTGCTCATGGTCTCTATCATATGTACAGGTATCCTGATGGTCCTGGCCTGGTCGGCTATGGAGCGGGTAATGGCCTGACGTATCCACCATGTGGCATAGGTACTAAATTTATAGCCCCTTCGGTACTCGTACTTGTCCACTGCCCTCATGAGGCCGGTATTACCCTCCTGGATGAGGTCCAAGAAACTAAGCCCTCTATTCCTGTACTTCTTTGCTATGCTCACCACTAGACGCAGATTCGCGCTGGAGAGCTTTTTTTTTGCAGTTTCGTGTTCCCTGTGAAGACTGTTCAAACACTCCAACTTTCTCTTTAGACCTTCGGGAGATTCCACTACTTTTTTCTCTAGTTGAGTCAGTTGGAACTCTAGTTCCTTTAGGCGGCCATTAGCACTGGCCCTCCCTTTCAACCTTTCTATCTGAGTCTGGAGGCCCTCCATCTCTGTGGAAACGTCCCGAAGCCGCTTCATTAAGGGCTGGATTTTCTTTGCCCTGATGTTGAGCTCCTCCATGAGATCCAAGGCCTCCCTGCGCCTGGACCTTATCTTCCTGAGTAAATATAGCTTTTCCCTCTCGGTAGTCCTTTTCAGGCAGACCCTGTTATACTCCTCCTTGTTCTTTTTAACCAAGGCCTTGAGGGTCCTTACATACCGGTCTAGCCTCTGTAATATTTTCTCCCTACCGTTATCCACAGCCACATCCACCTTTAGACCGTGTTCGTTACGGAGACCTCCATTGCTGAGATTCTCTAGTGCCCTTGTATATTCTTCTATGTTGTAGTCCGACTCGAATATTTTTCTGAATATCCGCTTCCTGGTTATCTCAATCTTCTTTGCTAACTCTATCTCTTCGTCCCTGTTGAGTAAGGGTATCTCACCCATTTGGGTAAGATACATCCTCACGGGGTCATCAATTTTCTCAGGGGCTGCCTCAAACTCCTCCTCCACGGGAACTTCTTCTTCCTCCGCCCCCACTACATCCCTGCTCTCTACCTCAGACTCATCAATGAGGTCTATCCCCATCTCATCCAACATTATCAGGATGTCGTCAATCTTCTCTGGAGACACCACATCGTCGTCAGGGAGGATATCATTAAGTTCTTCGTAGGTTAAGTATCCCTTCTCTTTTCCCTTCTGGATGAGTGTCTTTATTTTTGGACCTAATTTTTCCATTAGAGCCTCCGTGAACTGCGCTGCACTAACTTGTTCCTCTCGTGGAATTCCCTGAGCAGCCTTCTTTCTTCCTCTTCTTGGTTATCGCCTAATTTCCGTACCCTTTCTTTAGTATAACTTATTTTTCTCCTATTTTCCTGCCTCTTTATGAAGTAAATACAATCCTGAAAACGTTCCCTGTAATTACCCCTTTCCCCTTCCATGGTAATATCGGCAAGGATTTGGGCCTCCTCACCACCTGCAAAGAAGGGTATAAGGTCCTTTTCTCTCACCCCCCCCTTTTCAAGATAGAGTTCGTAAGCCATTCTTGCTGCCTCCTTGAAGGGGCCGTGATTAAATCCCTCAAGACCCACCTCAGACATGAATTCTTTTATTAATTCGTTATGGGATAGCAAAAGACTTACGAGTTCCCTTTCTACCACGTAGCCTGCTTCTCTTTTTACATCCCTTCCTGAGGGATTGTCCCAACCTTTTGCCTTTTTAAGCTGAGCCAGATGTTTCCTCAACAACGATTCCTCAACGGACATCTCTTCGGCAATCCTCTTAATAATAAGCTGCCTCTTCAGCTCTTCAGAAACCTTTGAGACTGTAGAAAGGAGTTCCCTTATTGCCGAGAGTTTGCCCGAAGGTGTTGAGAGATCCCACTTCATGCTGACCGTCTTCACCTTGAAACTGAAGAAATCCAGGGCACCGTCCACTAACTGGAGGAAACTGTCTCTGCCCCTCTCCAGGAGGAAATCGCAGGGGTCGTAGCCCTGGGGGAGCTGAACTACCCTGGCCTCTATTTCCTCCTCTACCAGGGCATCCAGGTTCCTTTCTGAAGACCTCTGGCCTGCAACGTCTCCATCCAGCACCAGAACCACTTTGTCCGCCCACTGGCGAAGGAGTTTTATATGTTCGCTGCTGAGGGCAGTCCCCAGGACTGCCAAGGCATAGGGTATACCCTCTTGGTGGGCCACTATAACATCCGTGTAGCCCTCCATTATTAGGACCTTCCTGTCCTTAAGGATAAAGGGTCGAGCCACCTCTACGCCATATAAAGACCTCCCCTTGCTAAAGACTTGGGTCTCAGGGGAGTTGAGATATTTTGGTTCAGTGGAATCCAGACTCCTTCCACCAAATCCTACTACACGGCCCAGAGAATTAGAGATGGGAAACATCAAACGGTTTCTAAATCTGTCGTAAAATCCCCTCCCACCATCTCTAGGCAGGATTAGTCCGGCCTCTTGAAACCCTGATAAGGCAAGACCCTTGCTCTCCGCAAGCTTCACCACGAAGTCCCATCTATTGGGTGCATAACCCAGCCTAAACTTGGCAATGGACTCCTCCCTTATCTGGCGGCCTGCCAAGTACTTCCTTACCCCCTTGCCTTCCTCGCCGAGAAGGGCCCTTTGGAAGGATTCTGCTGCCAGGTCATTGAACTCGTATAACAGGACCTTTTCCTTCTTCCTGGCTGGCCACTCCTCAGGAACCTCCACATTTGCCCTCTCAGCCAGAAGTCTGGTAGCCTCAGGAAAACTCAGTCCCTCCTTCTTCATCAGGAAGGTGAAAACAGTACCACCCTCCCCACAACCAAAGCATTTGTAGAGTTGCTTCTCTGGGCTTACAGTAAAGCTCGGCGTCTTTTCCGTATGAAAGGGGCATAGACCCACATAATTCCTGCCCGCACGCCTGAGGGGCACATATTGGTTAATCAGCTCCAGGATGTCTGTAAGTCTTTGTATCTCCTCTATCTTATCTTGGGGTATATACCCGGCCATTTTCCGCTGACTTAGAAAATGAAGTATTTTCAAAAATATTAATTATACCACAAAATTGTGAAAAGTCAAAGGAAGGAAGGGTAAATTTGACCTAGTTAATACGGTCGTTGGAGGGGGTAAAAAGAATCCTCCGCCTAAGGCGGACCAGTAGCCAAGCCACACTCAACTGAGAACTTGCATCAAGATAAAAGGTTGACTTCAAATTTGGTCTTTGATATTCTATAATATTTTATACCATGAACATTGAGCATATCAGGAACTTCTGCATAATTGCCCACATTGACCACGGCAAGTCCACCCTGGCTGATAGGCTCCTGGAGCGCACCCAGGCCATTAGCCCCAGGGAATTCCGTCAACAGGTCCTGGACGATATGGACCTGGAGCGCGAGAGGGGGATTACCATAAAGGCCAGTGCTGTGACCCTTACTTATAGGAAAGAGGGGAAGGACTACATGCTTAATCTCATTGATACGCCTGGCCATGTGGACTTTAGCTACGAGGTCTGCCGCAGCCTTACCGCCTGCGAAGGCGCCCTTCTTCTAGTAGATGCTGCCCAGGGGGTAGAGGCCCAGACCGTGGCCAACGCCTATCTGGCTATGGGGCAAAACCTGACGATAATCCCTGTTATAAACAAGATAGACCTTCAACAGGCCAGGCCCCAAGAGGTCATCCAGGAAATGGAACACACCCTGGGCATGTTGCCTGAAAATGTACTCTTGGTCAGCGCAAAGACAGGCCTGGGCATAGAGGGGCTATTCCAGGCCATTGTGGATAATATCCCTCACCCCAAAGGCGATCCCCAGGCGCCTCTACGGGCACTTATCTTTGATTCCATTTATGACGAATACCGTGGAGTTATAGTCTATCTTCGGGTCTTCGATGGCTCCCTAAGGCCAGGCGACAAGATTTACATGATGAAAAAGAAGGCCTCCTTTGAGGTCACAGAGGTAGGCATGTTCAGGCCCAGGATGTCCCCTACCTCAATCCTAAACACGGGAGAGGTGGGCTACCTTGTGGCAAGTATAAAGTCTATCCATGACGTAGAGATAGGAGACACGGTCACCTTACTTCAGGAGAAGGCTGTAGTCCCCCTACCAAGCTACAAGAGGCCCCTTCCTATGGTGTACTGTGGACTCTACCCTGCTAATGACACCGACTTAGAACCCCTTAGGGCAGCCTTAGAGAAGCTAAGCCTTAACGATTCCTCCTTCACCTTTGAGCCAGAGAGGTCACCGGCCCTGGGCTTCGGCTTCCGTTGCGGCTTCCTGGGGCTCTTGCACATGGAAATAGTCCAGGAACGGCTCGAGAGGGAGAGCAATGTAAGTCTTATACAGACAGCCCCCAGTGTTACCTACGAGGTCACTACAAGGGGAGGTAGTGTTCTGAGCATAGACAACCCTGATAAGGTGCCGCCTTCTGGAGAGATAGAGGAGTTCCGTGAGCCTATGGTGGGTGTGAAGATGGTGATACCTGTGGAGTATATTGGTGCGGTGATGCAGTTGGCCGAGGAACGAAGGGGTAAGTATAAGGCTACGGAGTACCTTAGTGAAAAGAGGGTAATCCTCGGCTACGAGCTGCCGCTGGCAGAGATGATCTTCGATTTCCACGATAAGCTAAAGTCTGTCACCAGGGGCTACGGAACCCTGGATTACAGCTTCCAGGGGTATCAACCTGCTGAACTGGTGAAGCTAGATATCCTTGTGGGGGGTAAGAGGGTAGATGCCCTTTCCAGTATTGTTCATAAGGACCATGCCAATAGCAAGGCTAGAAGGCTGGCAAAAAAGCTCCGGGAGGAGATACCACGCCACCTCTTTGAGGTGGTTATACAGGCCGCCATCGGCAGCAGGGTGATTGCCAGGGAAACCATTCGACCCCTGAGAAAGAATGTTACGGCCAAGTGTTACGGAGGCGATATCACCAGGAAGAGGAAATTATTGGAGAAACAGAAGGAGGGGAAGAAGAGACTCAAGAGTGTGGGCAGGGTAGAGATACCCCAGGAAGCCTTCCTCTCAGTACTTGCCACTTATGAATAAGGATAGACCAAGTCTTATGGTTAGGGCCTTGAGTTGGTTTAGAACCCCAGAGGCAGAGGCCAAAAAAAAGGGGCATCTTCAGACCCTGAGAGAAAACCTCCAGTGGATTATCATCTCCATTATCCTTGCCCTGGGGATAAGGTATTTTATTGTAGAGGCCTTCAAAATCCCTACTGGCTCCATGGCCCCAACCCTCCTTGGGGTGCATAAGCATGTGGATTGTCCTAATTGCGGGTGGAGTTTTGCCAGGGACCACCACGGTCTGAGTGCTACCTGCCCTAACTGCCTCTTCGCAATAGATATCAACCACAATAGCTCCCATGGAGGTAATCGCATATTTGTTAATAAATTTCTTTACGACTTTAGTAGCCCCAGCAGGTGGGATGTGGTGGTGTTTAAGTACCCCTTGGCAGAGATTACTTGCAAAGATTGTGGCCACGTGAGGACAGATGAGAGATGGTTTGAAGGGATGAAATGCAGAAAATGCGGGTCTGGAAGACTAAAAGTAAGATACAAGAACTATATAAAACGTCTGGTGGGACTGCCTGGGGAAGAGCTTCAGGTCTTAAACGGTGACATCTATATTGATGGCCGGGTAGCAAAGAAACCCTTTACTGTCCAGGAGAAACTATGGGTGTCTGCCTATAGTAGCAAATATCCTCCCCAAAAAGAGCTTACTCCATCCTGGGATGTCGAAGAAGGACCTTGGAAGGTAGATAAAAAGGGTCTCCTTTTAGACCTTTCCCAGACAGGGAAAGGGGCCTCCTTCGCTACCTTTACAAGAAAGATAGTGGACAGCTACGCCTATAACGATATAAAGGGTGGGAACGAAGTGGGTGACACGAAGTTGAGACTCTCTCTAGAAGTTAAGGGGGGTTCTGGGGCTGTGTTTCTCACCCTCCTGAAGGATGAGGAGGTATTTGAGGCATGCCTCCCTGTGAAGGGTTCCGGGCAAAAGAGCTACTTGAAACGTTCTGGCACGATGTTGGAGGAGGGGGAGGCCCTCTTAGTGCTAGGTAAAAGGCATCTTATAGAATTTTCCCAGGCCGATGGTACTCTAAGGCTTTTCCTTGACGGCAAGCGGGTCTTCTTTTATGATTATGACATCAGTCTATCCTCCAAGGAATACCCCTTTAGAAGTGGGATAAGGTTGGGTGGCAGGGATATAACCTGCAGATTCGAGGATATAGAAATCTTCAGGGATATATACTACAGCTCTGACTCTGGTCCCTGGGGAGTGGAAGGGCCGGTGAAGATGGGTAAAGGAGAATATTTCGTCTTAGGAGATAATAGCATAAACAGTAAGGACAGCAGGGTCTGGAAATTTGTCCCTGAGGAGAACCTTGTGGGTAAGGCCTTTTTCGTCTTCTGGCCTATAGACGGGATTAAGGTTATAAGATGAAACTTTTAGATGTGGTAGGGCTCACCAAGATTTATGGCAAGAGGGTAGTGGTAAACTCCCTGAACCTGGATGTCTTCAGTGGGGAGGTGGTGGGTCTCTTGGGCCATAACGGCGCTGGCAAAACTACCGCCTTCAATATGATAACGGGCATAACAAGACCAGATGGAGGAAAGATATTATTTAAGGGACAAGATATCAGCAAGTTGCCTATATATAAGCGCGCCAGGATGGGAATGGGCTATCTTTCCCAGGAGCCCTCTGTCTTTCAAAGGCTTACCGTTGAGGAGAACATCCTGGCCATTCTAGAGATTAGAAACCATAACCGCAACGAACGGCGTAAGAAGGTAGCACTACTTTTGGCAGACTTTGGTCTGAGCCACCTGGCTAAGAAGAAGAGTTTTACCCTTTCTGGGGGTGAAAAGAGGCGGTTAGAGATGGCCCGTGCCTTGGCTACATCGCCCTCCCTGATAATGCTAGACGAACCTTTCTCGGGCATTGACCCCATCGCCGTGGCAGAACTCCAGTCAATGGTCCTGGGCCTTAAGAAAAGGGGTATCGGTGTACTCCTTACGGACCATAACGTCCGCGAGGCCTTGTCTATCACTGACCGCTCTTACATCCTGAATCAAGGGGTAGTTATCACTAAGGGCACTACCACTGAGATTGTTGCCGACCCTCTGGCTATAAAATGCTATCTTGGGGAAGGCTTCGCTGTAGAGAAAAAGTCTCCTGAGGCATTCCTGCCAGAAGGGAAGCCCAGGCAACAAGAACTGCCCACGAAAACCTTTAAGATTATCAAGCCGTGACAGAATTTAATGCCTTTGCAAGGCTCCTCATCTTCATAGGCCTATTTTTTACCCTCCTGGGCCTGGCCTTTTTAGTGGGGGGTAAGATTCCTTTTCTTGGGAAGCTGCCTGGGGACCTTCTTCTGGAGAAGAAGAACTTTACTTTCTATTTTCCCTTCGCCACCTGTGCCCTCCTGAGTGTTATACTATCCTTTCTCCTCTGGTTTTTTCAGAGCTTTCTTAAGAGATGAGAGGTTTTCTTTAACCTCCGGGTCTCGCAGAGAAGAGGAAGATATCTGCCAGAGTAGCGGTCATTAAGGCAAGGCTAATAAATCCATTCACTGTAAAGAAGGCTGTGCCTACCCTTGAGAGGTCCTCGGGCCTCACCAGTCGGTGCTCGTAAAAAAGAAGGCAGGCCGTAGTACACACCCCCAGCAGGTATATAATTCCCAGGTCCGCATACCTCATTAGTAGCAGTAATACTACCACCATAAGGAGATGAAGAAGAGAGGAGATTTGTAGCGCCCTCTTTACGCCCAGGTTCTTGGGTATAGAATGTAGTCCCATATGCCTGTCGTGTTCCACATCCTGGCAGGCATAAATGACATCAAAGCCAGCAGTCCATAGGAGCACGGCTAGAGCCAGGAGGCATGGGGCAACATCAAAACTTCCTCTTATTGCCACCCAGGCTCCCAGGGGTGCAAGGGCCAAGGCAAGCCCAAGGAAGAAGTGGGAGAGGAAGCTAACCCTCTTTGTATAGGAATACCCCAGGATTACTGCCAGGGCCACTGGAGACAGTATCAGTGTGTGTCTGTTTAGTAAGGCTGTAAAGGCCACAAATAGCAGGGCAGTGACAAAGGTGAAGAGCTGGAGGGTTTTGCGTCCCACCTGTCTTTGCAAGATAATCCACTGCACTGTCCTTGGGTTTGTGGCATCGTAATGGGTATCTGCCAGGCGGTTAAAACCCATGGCGCAGTTCCTGGCCATCACCAGAGCCCCCACAATAAGGAGGACCTCCTTAAGGGTGGGCACACCCTGGGCCGCAAGGAAGGCGCTCATTACCGCAAAGGGGAGGGAAAAGACTGTGTGGGGGAATTTGACAAGCTCAAGAAGACCCAGTACCCTCTCATAAAACCCTGAGCCCCCCTCAACACCTCCTGAATACAGCCCTCTACCATTTCCTAGTCGCATATTCTCAAAAAGCTTCTTCCTGTTTTAAATCCCCCGGTGTGTTGAGCGTAATATTCCATTTTCATAAAATTTGAGTTTTGTCTTCGCATTATTAAACTCCTGGCGGATTTCCTGCGGCAGGTGTTTTCCAAATTGACTTAAAAACTTCTCTATATCTTCTAGTTCTTGTTGCCAATCCTGAGGGTTAATCTCAAATAATTTCTCAAATTTCTCGTTGGGAATATTTAATCCTTCAAGGTCTAAATCCCTTAAATGTGGAACATACCCAAGAGGTGTCTCCTTAGCGCCTACACGGTTATTTACTCTTTCCACTATCCATTTTAATACCCGAATATTTTCACCAAATCCCGGCCAGATAAACTCCCCTTTCTCATCTACCCTAAACCAGTTAACTGAAAATATCTTTGGAGGAGGAGTTAACTTTTTTCCGACATTAATCCAGTGCCCAAAATAATCGCCCATATTGTAACCACAAAAAGGAAGCATTGCCATAGGGTCCCTTCTCACCACACCCACCTGATGGGCAGCGGCAGCGGTAGTCTCCGAACCTGTTCTGGCACCTAAAAATACACCGTGCTGCCAATTAAAACTCTCAACCACCAAAGGTATAAGTTGCGTTCTTCTTCCACCCAGGATTATCGCTGAGATGGGTACACCCTTAGGATTATCAAATTCTTTTGAGAGCGTGGGACAGTTATACATAGATACAGTAAACCTGGAATTGGGGTGTGCGGCTTTTGTGCCTCGGGAACTATCCCAGGCTTTGCCCTGCCAATCCACTAGATTTTTAGGTATAGGGCCATCCATTCCTTCCCACCAGGGCTCATTGGTCTCTACATCTAGGGCCGTATTTGTAAAAAGAGTGGGATAGAATTTAGCGGCCTTTAATGTCCTCATCATATTGGGATTGGTCTTCATGGAAGTTCCCGGTGCCACTCCAAAAAGACCTGTTTCCGGATTGATAGCATAAAGCCTGCCATCAGGACCGATATTTAACCAGGAAATATCATCTCCTAAGGTCCATACCTTGTAGCCAGGAAGTGAAGACTCAAGCATTGCCAGATTAGTCTTTCCACAGGCGGAAGGCATTGCAACGGTAACATAGGTAATATTGCCTTGTGGGTCCTCAATGCCGATAATTACCATATGTTCAGCAAGCCAACCTTCTCTCCAGCCCAGCCAGGAAGCTATTCTAAGGGCAAAACATTTCTTCCCTAATAGGGCATTCCCTCCGTAACCAGAACCAATGCTCCAAACTAAATTTTCATCAGGAAAATGCATAATAAATCTCTTATGAGGATCAAGATCGCCCACAGAATGAAGCCCTTTTACAAAATCCTGGCGACTTCCAATCTTCTCTACCACAAATTTTCCTACCCGAGCCATTATCCTCATATTTACCGCCACATAACTAGTATCAGTAAGTTGGATACAGGCCTTTGCATACGGTGAGTCAGGATGTCCCATCATGTAAGGTAAAACATACATCGTCCTTCCCTGCAT
>JAUQZZ010000252.1 GCA_030586765.1 Candidatus Brocadiales bacterium
CTTCCAGGAACCTGGCATGACGCATCCTCCCCTCTATCTTCAGTGAAGAGACCCCCGCATGGGCTAACTCAGGCAGGTGATTCAGCAGACAAAGGTTTTTAATAGCCAGGAAATGGCCACTGGCCAGCTCAACCGCTTCCTCCTTTGAGGAGTTCTCTATAATGGTGTAGTTCCAGCGGCATGGCTTCATGCACTCCCCCCGGTTAGCACTCTTCCCAAAGAGGATGCCACTGGAGTAGCACAGTCCGCTCTGGGCAACGCACATGTCGCCGTGGATGAAGTATTCTACCTCCAGCCCTGTCGTTTCGTGAATCTCTTTTACCTGTGAAAGGCTAATGTCTCTGGAGGTAATGACCCTGCTTATCCCCAGGTCTGCCAGCTCCAGAGCCATCTCAACACTGTGTACGTTCATCATCGTGCTGGCGTGTATGGGAAGGTTCAACCCTAACTCCCTTACCGCAGAGATTACTGCAAGGTCCTGGATTATGACGGCGTCTACGCCTATGGATTCGAGGAACTCAAGATACCCGGGCAACTCCTCTGCCTCTACAGTACCGAGGAGGCTGTTTACCGTTACGTAAAGTCTCTTCCCCCTGGTGTGGGCAAAGTCCACTGCCCTGGCAAGTCCCTCCTGGTCAAAATTGTAGTCCTTCCTGTGTAGCCGCATATTGTATTGCTTCCCGCCCAGATACACGGCATCGGCCCCGGCCTCTATCACCGCCTCCAGGGCCTCCCACTTTCCTGTGGGGGCCAGGAGTTCCAGTTTTAATTCTGAAAGTCTCATTCTAATATAATCCCACCTTTATCTTGTCTTCTAATCTCTCCAGTACGTTGGGATTTCTGACCCCGTCCTGTACCACCCCCAGGCCCTCCGCCGCAGGACTGGGGGCTATCCTTATCCCCTTGTCCCTCTCAAACATGTTGGGTATGAAAAAGCTCTTATCCAACCTGTGGAAGACTATCTGGC
>JAUQZZ010000054.1 GCA_030586765.1 Candidatus Brocadiales bacterium
GTTAACGATAGTTATTTCTGCACCTCTCTCTCTAAGGCCAAAGGCCGCGGCGCGGGCGGCACCCCCGGCCCCTACCAGGGTAACCTTTTTCCCCTGGAGAGACGAGCCCTTTTCTGCCAGGCCCTCCTCCAGTACCCTTACAGAGGCAGTGGAGTCTGTATTATAGCCTATAAGCCTGCCCTGTTGGTTAACTATCGTATTCACTGCGCCAATATCCCTGGCCAGGGGGTCAAGCCCATCCAGGAGGTTAATTATAGCCTCCTTATGGGGGATGGTGACGCTGTAGCCATGGACGTCTAGGCACTTAAATTCCTTTATAAAGGTGGAAAGGTCCTGCACCTGAAAGGGTAGGTAGAGGGCGTTGAGGCCTTCCTTCCTGAAGACAGTATTGTGGAGGAGTGGACTCAGGCTGTGGCCCACAGGATTTCCAATAAGGCCGTAGATGTCCGTTTCCCTATTTACCTTGAATACATGATAGACCTCGAGGAGTTCTCTGGCCGTGAGCTGGCCAGGGGCAGACTCCTTCCCCTTATCTAGAGAGGCGAAGGTGAAGAAGCTCCCGAAGCTGGGGGCAAGGATTCGGCTTATCTGCCCTAGCTCTCCCATGCAGAAGGCGGCGGTGAGGGTGGAGGCCTCTTCCAAGAGGCGAAGGACTCGAAGATTGTCCGTGATGTCCCTGGCAAAGGTGGCTATCTTTACTATGTGAGCCCCGGTGCTGGCCAATCTTGAGTGGATTTCTTTCAGGTTATTAGGGGTTTCTTTGAAGTTGTGATAGGAGACTATTATCTTGGCACCTGCCTTTTCAACGAAGTCTCCTACGCTGTCGTGTTCAATGTCCACATATTCTACCCCCAGGTCTATGGCCTTCTCAAGGAGGGCAATCCTCTTGTTCTCGGGTCCTTCAAACCTACCGCCCTCCCTTCTTGGTCTATTGGTGGCTATGAGGGGTTTGGGTTTTCGCTCCAAGAGCCTTTCTATATCAGGCTTTTCCATGTAGTCCAGGCGCAGTTCGAGGACGTCAGCCAGTTCAGAAGCAGTCTCCATATCCTGGATAGCTTCTTTAGTAGTTCTGGCAGTGATAGGGATACAAAACATAGTAGTACTATATCATAAAGAAATACAAGTATCCACCCATTGACACGGCCCACCCAAGATGCTACCTTAAGCAATGAAAAAATGCGAAATCCGTGTAGGAGGTAATTACACAAGATGTTGAAATATTTCACTCTAGAGTATTGGATAGACGAAGGCTGGTATGTGGGAAGACTAAAGGAGGTTCCAGGGGTATTCAGCCAAGGAAAATCTTTAAAGGAATTAGAAGAAAATATTCGAGATGCTTACCAGATGATGCTTGAGGAAGAGCTTCCACCTCGTGCCGATGTTAAGGTAAAAGAAGTAGGAATAGAGGTGTGAAACGAAGGGAGCTTATCCGTGAGCTAGAGAAGGCAGGATGTTACTTAAACCGACACGGTGGAAAGCACGACATATATGTTAATCCAAAGAACGGGAGAAAAGCGCCTATTCCTCGCCATAGGGAAATTAAAGAAAGCCTCTGTGAATTAATTAAAAAACAGCTTGGAATTAAGTAAGTTCCCACCTGACTTATTGGGAACCCTAGGTCTTCTGGCCAGGGGACTTTTGGGTCCTTTGAATCAGCTTATTTATGGCGTTAAGGTATGCCTTGGCGCTGGCCTCGATGATGTCACAGCTCACGGCCCTTCCCCTGAGGAGCTCTCCGTTCACCTCTACCTCCACATTTACCTCCCCCAGGGCGTCTTTGCCGCTGGTGATGGCTCGGACGTGATAGTCCAGTAACTTCCCTGGGACATCTGTTAGAAGGTCTATGGTCTTATAGAGGGCATCGATGGGACCATCGCCAATGGTAGCATTCTCTATTACCTTGTTATCCTTGGTGCGCAGCCTGACACTGGCAGTGGGTACGGTATTGGGGCCGCAGATAATGTTTAGGCTTTCCAGGCGGAAGACAGGTGGTATCTCTTCCATAAGGTCTATAACAATGGCCTCGATGTCTGCATCGTGGATGGACTTCTTTTTATCGGCCAGGACCTTAAACTCGCGGAAGGCAACCTCCAGGTCCTCCTCTGAAAGGGCGTGGTCAAGGCCCAGCTCTTTTAGCCTTTCCAGGAAGGCCTTCCTCCCAGAGAGTTTTCCCAGGGGAAGCCGTGTCTTTTTGAGGCCTATATCTTCGGGTTTTATAATCTCGTAGGTAGCCCTTTCCTTTATAATCCCATCCTGGTGTACCCCCGAAGAGTGGGCAAAGGCGTTTTCTCCTACGATGGCCTTGTTTCTCTGTACCCTGAGTCCTGTAAGGCTGCTCACCAGTCGGCTGGCGTTCATTATCTCTTTAGTGGCAATCCCTGTGGTATAGCTATAAAAGTCTTTACGGGTACGGAGGGCCATGACTACTTCTTCCAGGGAGGCATTTCCTGCCCTCTCGCCGATTCCATTAATGGTGCATTCTACCTGAGTGGCCCCTGCCTTTACTGCTGCCAGGCTATTGGCTACTGCCAGGCCCAGGTCGTTGTGGCAGTGGACACTCAAGACCACCTTACTTATGTTTTTTACCTCCCTTTTTAGGAACCTGATTAGTTCGGCGAACTCCTCGGGCACAGCATACCCTACTGTATCAGGGATATTGATGGTGGTGGCGCCAGCATCAATCACAGTCTCCACCACCTCCTTGAGGAAGGGAGGCTCGGTCCTTGATGCATCCTCTGGAGAGAACTCTACGTCCTTTACGAAGCCCTTGGCATACTTTATTGCATGTGCAGCCAGCTTCAGAATCTCCTCCTTTGCCTTTTTTAATTTATGTTTTCTGTGTATCTCGGAGGTAGCGAGGAAGACGTGAATCCTGGGCTTTTCAGCCCCCTTTAGTGCCTGGGCGGCCCGTTCTATATCCCCTTCCAGGGCCCTGGCTAGGGCACATACTGTAACCCCCTTTATCTCCTCTGCTATAGATCTTACCGCATCAAAATCCCCCTGAGAGGCAATAGGGAACCCCGCCTCAATGACATCTACCCCCAGGAGGGCAAGCTGACGGGCTATCTGGAGTTTTTCCTGTATGTTCAGGGTTACTCCTGGGGATTGTTCACCGTCTCGGAGGGTGGTATCGAAGATTAATATCCTGCTCATTTTGTTGCTACATTAAGGTAGAAAACTATTATATATATTAATAATTCTACCTTAAAGTTCGGCAGGCTACAATCTATTTTGCTTACTTGTGGCGTGGTGTTCCAGAAGGCTTAGAGATTGATTTAATAATTAGGCTTCAAAGGTTAACTTGTGCGCAGGGCAGCAAGCCCTGCGCTACCCGATATCCTACGCCCAGATTTCTTTTAATCTATTTTTGCAATATTCACAAAACTTTTCTGTAGGATATACCCAATTCATCGTACAGTTACGATTCGGCGGTGTGCTTCCCTCGCCATGATGGTAGCCAAGTCCACACATGTGGGCGAACTCATGCACTACGGCTTTTGGATGCGTCACTCGTAAGATTGTGAGACCGTAGCCACTTCCACAACCGTAGATGGCAGGTTCTTCCCCTTTAGTGGATAAAAATTCATATTTTCTTTCATCTACGATGAGTATAATTCCGTAGGTAAGCCTTTTGCATTCATGCCTTATCCTTGTTAGCTCAATATTTAATTTATCAAAATCAATTTCCTTTTTTATTCCTCTTGCTGTTACTGAATCTTCTAGCAGTTCCAAGAGGTAGGAGCGTTCTTCTTTAGTATCCCCATCCTCACATCTTAGTGGTAAATGGAAATCATTGATAAACTTATTTACAACCTTAATAACGTTGTTCTTGGTAGTATCCGGGATACCCTCGGTACTAAAGACAAAGACCTCCCCACTCTCATCCCATTTATACGGAGGGTATTTACTATTGTCGTAATGGCCGCCAAAACGCCGCCAATTCTTGCCATGTCCTTCCACCTTTAAAGTCTCAAGATTTTTGCTTCTATTTTTCCTAATTGGGTAAGGCAGGGCTTGTTGCCCTGCCATTAGATGGGTATCAAAGTATCTAACCTATCAATGATTAATATGGAATTATCTTCCAAATAGTAATTTCTAAAACTGGAATACTTCCAATCTGAAGGACTGCTGATCAGGCCTTTTCGCACAGGGTTCATATGAATATAGTCTAGTTTTTCTTTTAGCTTTTCTGGTAAGTACAAGTTGAAGTCGTAAAAACGCCTTTGCCAAAGCGAGTACCTATGCCCTCGTTTACCTAATCTTTCAAGGCTCAATTGCGATAAGAGGCTAGAATTTTCTGCCTTCAGTAGGCCGAGCACCTTGAAGGCAATAGCGTGTTTAATATCTCTCATTACGTCAGAGATTTTTGTCTTATTCCTTAATCCTATCAACAAGTGAAAGTGGTCTGGCATTATAGTGTAGCCAAACAGATGGAAATTGTATTTATTTCTATAGAATTTTATTGCGTCAATAATGGCCATATTCCGTGAATCATTTACAAAGACTTGTGTGCGATTGTAAGAAGTAGTTGTAACAAAGTGTACATGGCCTTCTGTATTGTATCGTTTTGGATTGGCCATGACTAAAACATGATTAAGAAAGGATATTCTACGCGCAGGGCAGCAAGCCCTGCGCTACCCGATACTCTATCTTAAATGGTAGGTCAGACCTATGTACGAATCTTTTTAATGTATGGCAGAAGGAGTAAAAGGTAAATGGCCTCCAGTCGCGTCAAAGGGCCTCTACCCACCTTACAGGGGGATTACTTCGCCTCTATCCACCCCATCTTTTTTCGGAGTTCCTTTCCTACCTTTTCAATAAGGAGGCCTTTTTCCTTGGCGCGGAGGGCTTCGAAACTGGGCCTGCCTATCTGATTCTCTAGTATCCATTCCTTAGCAAACTGCCCACTCTGTATCTCCTGGAGGATCTTCTTCATCTCCTTCTTTGTCCTCTCATTGACAATTCTTGTGCCTCTGGTAAGGTCTCCATATTCTGCGGTGTTACTTACAACGCGCCTCATGTGGGTGAGACCCCCTTCGTAAAAGAGGTCTACGATAAGCTTGAGCTCGTGCATACATTCGAAGTAGGCCAGCTCTGGCTGGTAACCCGCCTCCACCAGGGTTTCAAAGCCCGCCTTAACCAGGGCAGAGACCCCTCCGCAGAGGACAGTCTGTTCGCCGAAAAGGTCTGTCTCAGTTTCCTCGGCAAAGGTGGTTTCAATCACCCCGGCCCTGGTTCCACCTATACCTTTGGCGTAGGCCAGGGCTGTGTCCTTGGCTTTCCCCGAGACGTCTTGATGTACGGCTAGAAGGCAAGGCACGCCACCTCCTTTTTGATACTCGCTCCTCACCAGTTTTCCAGGTCCTTTTGGGGCCACCATTATTACATCCACGGTCTCAGGGGGGATTATCTGATGGAAGTGGATGTTAAACCCGTGGGAGAAGTTCAGGGTCTTTCCCTTCTTTAGGTGGGGCAGTATATGGAGGTTGTAGACCTGTGCCTGCACCTCATCGGGGAGTAGTATATGGATAATGTCACCGGCCTTTGCCGCCGCTTCAATGCCCACGGGTTTAAAACCGTGACTGGCTGCTAGGGAGGTGCTGGCCCCTTCGGGGCGAAGGCCTATTATTACCTTCGCTCCGCTGTCCCTCAGGTTCTGGGCCTGGGCCTGGCCTTGACTGCCGTAGCCTATAATGGAGACTTTCTTTCCCTTTAAGTGATTGAGGTCTGCATCCTTCTCGTAGTATATCTTTGCCATTTTATTTTGTTCCCCTTAACATGGCGATTTGACCCGTTCTGGCCACTTCTTTTATGCCGTAGGGTTGGAGTAGCTTCAGCATGGCCTCCAGTTTGTCCTCTGTGCCTGAGAGTTCTACGATGACATCCTTTAACCCTGCATCCACAATCTTTCCCCGGAATATATCTACTATCTCCAGTATCTCTCCCCGCTTCCCTGGGGGGGCGTTAATCTTGACGAGCATCAGGTCTCTCTCCACGTAGGGTTGTCCTGTCATGTCGGTGACCTTGATGACATCTATGACTTTACCCAGTTGTTTGCGCACCTGCTCCAGGATGGCGTCGTCTCCATTGACCACGATGGTGAGGCGGGAGAGACTGGGATTTTCTGTCTCTCCCACGCAAAGGCTGTCGATATTAAACCCGCGGCCGCTGAAGAGGCCAACAATCCTAGCCAATACCCCGACCTTGTTTTCTACTGTAGCGGAGATTAAGTGTTTCATGGGAGATGTCCTTTATGCCAGACTGCCAATCATCTTGTATATGGCTTGTCCAGCAGGCACCATGGGAAAGACGTTTTCTTCCCCTGCTATCCTGAAATCTATTACTACAGGCTCTTTTATAGATAAGGCCTTCTCCAGGGTAGGCCTTACATCCTGTTTCCTTTCCACCAGGAAGCCCCTGGCGCCGTAGGCCTCTGCCACCTTTACGAAGTCTGGGTTGTCATCCAATTTAGTTTGGGAGTATCTTTTTTTATAAAAGAGTTCCTGCCACTGGCGCACCATACCCAGATAACCGTTATTCAGGATGGCCACTTTAACGGGCAGTTTGTAGTGGACAGCGGTAGCTAATTCTTGGATATTCATCTGGAAGCTGCCGTCCCCAGCAATATCAATAACAGTCTTGTCAGGGCATCCTAGTTGAGCACCCAGGGCAGCAGGAAATCCGTAGCCCATGGTACCCAGTCCTCCCGAGGAGATAAAGGTGCGGGGTTTTGTGTAGGTATAGAACTGGGCTGCCCACATCTGGTTTTGTCCCACCTCGGTGGTGATAATGGCCTCCCCTCGGGTGGCCTCGCAAATCTGTTCAACGATATACTGCGGTTTTGGGGCCTCACCACTGTTATCATAGGAAAGTGGGTATTTCCTCTTCCACTCTAGTATTTTTTCAAACCATTCCTTTCTTTCCACGTAGTGGACCTGGGGGATAAGCTCCTGGAGGATACTTCTGGCGTCACCCACAACAGGTATATCTACCTGGATGTTCTTGCTGATGGAGGTAGGGTCTATGTCTATGTGGATAATCTTTGCGTGGGGGGCAAACTCCTCCAGTTTTCCCGTGACCCTGTCATCGAAACGTGCCCCAATGGCTATAAGTAGGTCGGACTCGGTAACGGCGTAGTTGGCATAGGGCGTACCGTGCATTCCTAACATACCCAGGGATAGTTCGTGGGTTTCAGGGAAACCGCCCAGGCCCATCAAGGTAGTAGTTACAGGGAGGCGGGCCTTCTCTGCGAACTCCAGGAGTTCTCGGTGGCATCCTGAGAGGATGATGCCGCCCCCAGCATAGACCACGGGCCTCTGGGCCTTGTCTATAGCCTCGGCGGCTAGTTTTATCTGCCTTGGGTTACCTTGGTAGCAGGGCTTATAGCCAGGGAGATTTATCTCCTCAGGGAGTAGACCGTCACAGCACTCCATAGTAACATCCACAGGGAGGTCTATTACCACAGGGCCGCACCTCCCGGTGCTGGCTATATAAAAGGCCTCGTTCAGGACCCTGGGTAGGTCTTTGAGGTCCTTCACCAGATAGCTATGTTTGGTGATAGAGCGGGTGATGCCCATGACGTCTGCCTCTTGGAAGGCGTCGTTACCTATAAGGGGTCTCTTTACCTGCCCTGTTATGGCCACTAGAGGTACAGAGTCCATAAAGGCAGTAGCCACAGCGGTAGTAAGATTAGTAGCCCCTGGTCCTGAGGTCACAAGACATACACCTACTTTTCCCGTGGCCCTGGAGTAACCATCTGCGGCGTGTCCAGCGCCCTGTTCATGTCTGTTTAGTATGAACTTTATGGGAGAGTCGTAAAGTGCGTCAAAGAGGGGCAAGACTGCTCCCCCTGGGATTCCAAAGACGTACTCTACACCCTTATTTACTAGAAAATCTACAAGGATTTGCGAACCTGTTTTGGCCATCTTTATAGAAAGTAATCCCTTAAGTTTTAAAAAGAGAAAAACAAGAAATCCACACGGTCAGGGGCAAGGAAACTACGCTTGGTGGGGACTCAGTGACCTCCCTAAGGGGATACTGCCACCAAGTACCAGGATAGGGGGGGTCTCAGTTTAAGGAAAAATACCCTCTCCAAAGCGTTGTTCTTTATCCTCCTCAGGATAATCTCCTATGTAATCTATATCCTCGACGTCCTCCATTCGGGGAGGTCTGTATCCAGGCTGGGTAGATCTTTGTAATTCCTCTTTGAAGGCCGTAAGCACCTGCTGCTGTATCTGCTCTCGGCATTTAGAATTTATGGGATGCGCTGTGTCGGCGTAGAGCTTTATCTTTCCTGAGTAACTACCCTGCCCACGTTTTTCGTCTAGCCTTGTGCCGCAGTCATTGCAAAAGTGGGCCCTGAGGTGATTCTTGCCCGCACACTTAGGGCACCTATCTGACAATTTCCTGCTAGGCATGGCTACGAAGGCCCCTTTCTGGCCCTCAATAATCTTTAAATCTCTTACTACAAAGTCATTGTCAATGGTAATACTACAAAAGGCCTGCAGACGGTTTTTCTTGGCTTCGGTGAGTTTCACCCTGACTTCTGTAATCTCCATGGTACTGCTCCCCTCTTCTTACTTCAGGCTGTCTCAAAAGATACGGAATTCGTTACCACGTAAACCTTTCCCATTCCCTGTCTTTTTAGGTTTTCTTTGATCCCTTCAGCCTCCCTTTTTGTGTTGCAGAGTCCATAGACAGCAGAACCGCTTCCTGATAGTAAAACCCCGCAGGGACCGTAGCTTTCAAGAAGGGTCCTTATTTTTCGAAGCACTGGGTACAGGCCTAAGGCCACTTCTTCCAATCTGTTAAAGAGCAACCTTCCGACGGATTCCGGGTCGCCAGATGACAATGCGTCAAGGAAAAAACTAACATCTTTTCTACTCTTTGTCAAGCCCGTTTTCAAGGCTTTATAGACGCTAGAAGTAGTTACTATTATCTCTGGATAGAGAATAACGTAAACGAAGTTGTTCTTTACCCTAAGGGGATATACCAGGTCCCCTCTGCCTTTACACAGGGCAGTGCCGCCCTGGACGAAGAAAGGGACGTCAGAACCTAGTTGGGTAGCCATCTCTAGGAGTTCTCTCTGGTCAAGGCCCCTCTCCCAGAGGGTATTCAGGCCCTTCAGTACGCTGGCAGCGTCAGAACTCCCACCCCCCAGCCCAGCTCCCACAGGTATCCTCTTCACCAGGTGCATCCGCACGCCCTTTTCCACCCCTATCTTTCTTTGGAAGAGCCTGGCGGCCTTCCATGCTAAGTTGCTTTCATCTTTAGGGATAGAGGGTTCTGTACAGGTCAGTTCTATACCCTCCTCAATCTCTTCTATCTCAAGGGTGTCCTTCAGGTCCACCTCCTGCATCACTGTCTCTAGCTCATGGTAACCATCGGGTCTTTTCCCTAGCACCTCAAGGAAGAGGTTTATCTTGGCAGGGGCAAATACAGTGAGGTTTCTTGGTTCTTTTACCATTTATTCTAGACGCCAGAAGGTGAGCTGCGTGTCATTGTAGATACGCTCGTCAAAGCGTAGCAACCTACCCAGGCATTCGGGCGTCTCTATCCTCTGCTTTCTGTGTTCAAGAGCCACTATACCTGGGGTGCTCAGTATTCCCTGCTGGGCAAGGTCCTCCAAAAGGTGGAAGAGCCTTTCCCTTTCTCTCCTTTTTTCTAGGAGACTATAGGGTGGGTCTAAAAGGGCGATCTCGAAGTGCTCCCCTTTTTCAGATAGGAGGGGCAACGCCTTAAACACGTCCATTTTTAAGACCCTGGCTTTAGACTCTAGCCCTGAGATCTTAAGATTCTTCTTTATGGTCTCAATGGCCGGGCCGTAGTTTTCTACAAAGAGGCAGGTCTCTGCCCCTCGGCTCAGGGCCTCTATCCCCATGGCCCCTGTCCCAGCAAAGAGGTCGAGGACGGAACTACCTTGGACAACCTCGCCCAGGATGTTGAAGAGGGCCTCCCTTACCTTGTCCAGGGTGGGCCTTATCCTGAGCCCCTTTGGGCTGTATAGATGCCTTCCCTTGGCCACTCCTGCGATGATGCGCATTGGACGTAATTATAAGATACTACCAGATAATGACTTCTCCTTCAAGAGAAGGTGCTTCCAATCCAAAAACCGATTGACTTTTAGGGCGGTTCAAAATATAATCCCTTTTGAGATAAAGAGAGTTTACCAAGCAATACGGTCTCAGTAGCTATGGAAAAGAATTTACATCCCCTCCGTGAACGACTTCTTAACCTGAGGGACTCCCTTTGACCTGGAGGCCAGGGAGAAAGAACAGGCATTGCTGGAGAAGAAGGTAGCCTCCGAGGATATCTGGAAAGACAAGCAGAAGGCTCAAGAGACCCTGAGGAAGCTAAAGGCTCTAAAAGAGATAACCACTCCCTTTAAAGAACTAGAGAGGTTATGGGATGACCTGTCGGTACTGGCCCACCTGGCAGAAGAAGACGAGGGCCTCTTGAAGGAATTGGACGAAGAGGTCCAGTCCTTTACAAAGAAGCTTGAGGGAGTAGAACTCCGAGCCCTCCTCGACCAGCCTAACGACTATAATAATGCGTACCTGAGTATCCACGCTGGTGCAGGGGGTACGGAATCCTGTGACTGGGCTGCTATGCTCCTGCGCATGTACAGCCGCTGGATGGAGAAAAGGGGTTATGCCCAAGAGGTGGTAGACCTGCAGCCAGGGGAGGAGGCGGGGATTAAGAGGGTGGTCCTTCACGTGAAGGGAGAATGGGCTTGCGGCTATCTCAGTACGGAGGTAGGCGTACACAGGCTGGTGCGCATCTCCCCCTTCGATGCCAATCAGAGGAGGCACACCTCCTTTGCAGCGGTGGACGTTATACCCGAGATGGAGGAAGGGGAGGAGATTGAGATTAAGGAAGAAGATGTCAAGGTGGAGACCTTTCGTGCCAGGGGCGCAGGGGGCCAGCATGTAAATAAGACCTCCTCAGCAGTAAGGATTACCCACCTACCCACAGGGATAGTAGTCCAGTGTCAAAACGAGAGGTCTCAGCACAAGAATAAAAGGACGGCCATGAGTATGCTCAGGGCAAGACTCTACCAGTTAAGGGAAAAAGAGAGGCAGAAGGAGCTGGCCCAGCTCTACGACGAGAAAGGGGAGATAGCCTGGGGTTACCAGATACGCTCCTATGTCTTGCATCCCTACAC
>JAUQZZ010000253.1 GCA_030586765.1 Candidatus Brocadiales bacterium
TGAGTATTATAATCCCTTCAGCTACCAGCTTTGGAGGCTTGACCCCATTGGTGGAAAGATGCTGGAGCGTATCACCGGGGCAAAGATGAGCGGTATTGACTCCCCGAAGCTGAATACTGTAGTGGATAAGATAACCTACAACATGAGTTCCGACTTTGACCCCTGGCTGACCAGGGATGGAAGGGTCGGTTTCTCAAGTACACAGGCTTTGGGCAGCAGGATGTATGGTCATGGCAGGATTGCTATCTTTACCGATAACTGGGATGGTTCCTATCCTCAGCCGTTCTATGGTAACTGCGAGGGTGAGGGTGAGATAAACCACTCCAGGGTGCAGGCAAAGGAGCATCCTGATAATATGTTGATCTTCACGGAAGGCCCTTACCAGAATTATGGTGTTGGGCAGTTGTCGGCCGTAAAGTACTCAGCCCCGTTCCAGAGCAGCTACAGGCAAATCTCTGACGGAAAAGGCTGGTACAGGGATCCGTCCCCGCTTCCAGACGGCAGAATGGCTGTCTCTTATGCGGAGAGGGCGGACTACGGTATCTACTGGTTTGATTTCAATAAGGGAACCGCTGGTGAGCTGATTAACGACGACCCGAACTGGAACGACCACCAGCCAACTCCTGTTTACAGGAAGTACAAACCTCGTTGGATTAATACGTTTACAGCTGGTAAGAACTTCGGCGTTACCGTTGTGACCTACCAGCCTTTCGACCAGGTAAAGATTGAAGGTTACCCATCCTCTTGGGCAACAGCTTGCTGCTTTGACACCACCTATACACCTCCTCCAGGAAGTACCACCATCGGAGGTATTACGGTTGGTCCTTATCCATGGCAGTTGGCGAAGGCCCTGAAGCAGGGCGACGTGAAGGCCGTAAGGACCATGGGTGGCTATCAGTGCAAAGAGCCAGACCCGAAGAGGTTCGCCGT
>JAUQZZ010000254.1 GCA_030586765.1 Candidatus Brocadiales bacterium
ATGCCCCCCAGTATATCCTCTGCAATAGGTAACTCTGAAGGCCCCCAGCTGATGACCACCTGTGCCCCTAGTTCTCTAACCAGCATATCCCCCAGGCGGGCATAGTACTGGGAAGGCCAGCGCTTGAAGGCACCGAAGTCGCTTGTCCCTGGGTGGATAACTACTAATGGACCAGCGCCCTTTCCCCGAAGGCTCAGGAACTGCGATATATAATCCCTGTCCTGAGCGGAGACACTGGGGGAGGTGGGTTCATAGGTAGGTTTTTTAATACCCAAGGCGCTCAGTAAGGAGAGATCTTTCTCTATCTTGTGTATCCTCCCCTCTGGAGGGGTAATACGACGGTTCATGAACAGGTAATTACCCTCTCTGGAATGACCCTGGGCAAATCCTATCCTTAATGGCGCGCCACTAAGGAATGTCATGACACCACTCTTTAGATTGCCCTGAAAGTCTATAGCCACTTCAAATCGCCCTCTGCGCATCTTGAGGAAGAAGGATATTATCTCGGAGAGGGTGCTCAAGACCTTCAAGGGGTTTAGAAGGGCCTGTCTCCACTTTTTTCTAGGGAAGACTATTATCTGGTCTAGGTCGGGGTGGTCCCTGAGAAGCTCCTCAGCCCTGTCCTCTACCAGCCAGGTTATCCTGGATGAGGGGAAGTGTTGACGCAGGCACCTCAAGGCGGGCAGGACATGGGCCACGTCCCCGATGGCACTTAATCTGACTATGAGGATACTTTCAGGGTGATGCATCTCTTTGGTTGTCATAGAATTATGTTAGTACTATAACCGTCCTCTCCACGGGTGTCAAGAGAGCCCTGCAGCATATTAAGGAGTTTGACAATCAATGCCTTGCAACGTAAAATCCCTTTGTGTTTAAAGATATATCAGAATCCTTTTCCACTATAAGGTCGGGCAAGAGCCTTTATC
>JAUQZZ010000055.1 GCA_030586765.1 Candidatus Brocadiales bacterium
AGGCAGATCCGCCTACGGCGTGACTTTAGCCTGCGTTATACGCACCCATAAAGGGGGCGGCTGCTGTAGGGTGCGTCTGGACGCACCCTACTCACAGATTTGTAGGGACAGCGTTTACGCTGTCCGTTTTCATTAAAGCAACGGATAGCCCAAGGGCTGTCCCTACGCATTCAGATTTGATAAAGGGTTACCCGTGGTGGTGTTCTTCTATAACCCCTGTAGTAAAGACATAGACCTCTGTGCTAGGTTCTCTCCAGGCCTCTGGGTGGAGTCCTGCCTTACCCAGGCAGCAGTAGGAGAGGAATTCCTCCTTGGACCAGCCGCTCTCCGAGGCCACCTGGGGTAAGAAGCATCCTGCAAGGGTTCCCCTCCTGATGTATATACCGTGCTTGCCCAGCTCAAAGTCCAGGGGGTTACTTATCTTCCTTAGGGGGGAGAGGACAGAGATTTCTATGTCTATTTCTCTGAGTTCACGTGGATTCAGGCGTTCAAACTGAAAGCGGGGGTCTTCCAGGGCTGCGGATATAGCCATCTCAGAGACTAACTGGTAAAGGGGTATATCTGACATAAAGCGTCCTATACAGCCGCGGAGTTGGCCATGCTTCTTTAAGGTAACAAAGACCCCATGGTGGTGGTAGAGTTCCGGGTCTGTGACCCTAAAGTCTGGGATAAACCCCCCCTTCAAGGCCGCTTCTATGCTGCTTCGGGCAATCTCTAGAAGTTTCTTGTGTATAGAGGTCTCCCTTTCTATTTCTTTTTCAATATCTTTATCTCCCATATTCCAGTCCACCTATTATGGGCTAGTATGCCCCAGAAGGACCCCTTCATGGAATACCATGGCCGTGAAGACATAGAATTCCATGTCCTTATCCCACCAGGCGTTCCAGGGCAACCCTGCCTTCCTGCAGAGATGGCAAAGGGTCTCATGTTTATCCCACCCCTGCTCCCCTGCCACCTGGGGGAGAAAGACGGCTGAGGCCCAGCCCAGCTTTATCATTATCCCCTCTTTTCCTACCCGAAATTCCTCAGGGCCCTTTATCCTCCTTAAGGGACTGAGGACAGAGATTTCAATCTCTATGTTATCCACCTCCTCTTCCCTGACCGGGGAAAACCGTGTGTCACCAAAGGCCGAGTTCACTGTATTCTCCATCACGGCCTTCCATAAGGTCTCCTTAGGAAGGATGTGTCCGATGCAGCCCCTGAGCTCTTCGCCCTTGTTCAGGGTGACAAAGACACCGCTTTTCTCCTTTAGCCTGGGGGAGAGCTTGTTTTCCTCCACCTCTGGCAGCTTCTTTGTCCTGGCATAGCCTTCCAGGGTCTTTCGGGCAATATTCAGTAGAACCGAGGCCTCTTCTTTAGTGAGGTGATTCGACTCTTCAATAACCCCTCCAGTTTTGATGACCCAGGCTTGAGGTTGATCCGCCTTAGGCGGATTACCTGTCTTCTTTTCTTTCCCCGAGGTGAAGATTATGGAGGTATAGCTGACGGAGTTGGTAAAATCCTTTGTGAGCCTGCCTGATGTGTCGTAGTTCAGGACCTTTCCCTGGGCCTCCTCAGGCAAGAGTTTCAGGAGCACCGCTATGGGGGTAATTCCGCAGACCGTTATACCCGTTTCCTCACGGTATCTGATGAGTCCATCAAAGTCTCGGACAAGGATCCTGTCAATAGCCCCATAATCTAGGCGCTTAATATTTTCCTCCACCTGGGTCTGGAAGGGTACGTAACCGAACCTGGACCCGTAGTGGGTGAAATCAGAGCTAGCCACGACCAGGGTGTTTTCGTCCATGCAGTCCCTGAGGGCAGTAGCTATCTTTTCGAAGTCATCTTCCACGAACACTCCCAATAGAACGGGTACCAGCTTGAATTCCCCTAGTACCGTTTGTAGGAAGGGTAGCTGTGTCTCCATGGAGTGCTCATTCTTATATGCCGCCGAGTAGTTGCCAAACAAGGGTTGGTTATCGAAACGAGGAGATTTTTCCATGAGCTTTTTACAGGACTCCTTATCAATTTCTACTATCCCCAAAGGGGTCTGGTAATAGTCGGCCTTGAGGAGGGAGGCCCCACGGTATCTCTTGCCGTAATGGCTAGGGGCAAGGATTATGACCCTTTTGTAATCCCCTCCCTTCAGGGTGCTGTAGCCGTAGGCAGCCACTGCCCCAGAATAGTCATATCCTGCATGGGGGGAGATGAGGGCCAGTGGCTTACCTGGGGGCTCCGCCTTGGGGACCTTATCCAATAAGGTCTGTATCATCTGCCTCAGTTTCTGCTCGTCTCGGGGATAGAAGAAGCCCGAGACCACAGGTCCGTAGACGTCTTTTTCAGGACTTTGGGCAAGGAGCCTTGGGCATATAAGAAGGACAATCAGTAAGAGGGACAACCTGTATATCATTTCACTTATAGAGGAGTTTAATGAACAGATATCCTGTTATTATTAATACAACGAAGGCCACAGTCAAGAGATTAAAATATTTCTCTATAAGGACCTTAATCTTTTCGCCGAAGAGATAGATTAAGACAGCCTCAGCGAAGAATCTTGCGCTTCTACTCAGGACAGATGCAAAGACCAGGGTGGGGAAATCTACTCTGCAGACTCCTGCCGCAATGGTAAAGAGCTTATAAGGGATAGGGGTAAAGCCTGCTATGGCAATGGCAACAAAGGCATTCTCGTGAAATTTCTTACTAATGTAGTTAAACTCTTCCCATAGGCCGTAGAAATTTATGATAGGCTCTCCCACATGTTCAAAGAGTTGGTAACCTATGAGGTAGCCAAAGCACCCCCCCACCACAGAACCGATACTGCATACCAATGCATACCAGAAGGCCCTGCTGGGCAGGGAAAGGGCCAGGACAATGAGGAGGGCATCGGGAGGTATAGGGAAGAAGGAGGCCTCGATGAAGGCCAAGACAAAGAGGGCATAAGTTGCATGAGGGCGTTTAGCCCACTCTAGTGTCCAGTTGTAAAGTCTCTTAAACAGGGAGGGTTCCTCTAGGCTTATTCCACTTCTTAGCAGGTTTTTCACATCAAGATTGCGATTTTTTGTCATCCTGAGGTCCGCCAAACCGAAAGGCGGATCCGCCTATGGCGTGACAGATTCGCCTTCGGCGAACGTTCCCCGAGGGTTGATGGGTGGCCCAAGGCTTGCCTACCAACCCTCCGTTGTGGAGAGCAGGTGGGAGCCCTGCGGTACCCCTTGAGTCTATTACCTTCCTATACACAGGTGATGTTTAAATGATTTTGCGATAGCAAGGCTGCACAGACACCATCACCTTTGACCAGGTTACCACCCCTCAGAATGCCCCCAAAACCGCAGGATGGGCTCTTGCCCTTTAGATAGGCCTCTTTTATACCCAGGAGTCTAACCAACTTCAAGGTCTCCATTGCCCCCTTTATAAAGGGGGCGGTTACATCTTGTCCCTCTTCATCTAGCACCCTGGCCTTTTTGGCCAGGACGTCATGTCCGTCTCCCCCCATTATCTCAGCCTTAGGCCTGGGTGTGGGTAGTCCGCCCAGTTGCTCAGGGCAGAGAGGCAGAAAGAAGCCCCCTCTTAGGGACTCAAGGAGCCTATCGCTCCTCTCGTTGCCCCCGTCGTACCTACAATCCAGGCCTACAAGACATCCGCTTATGAGTATCATTATGCATCAGGGAGTAAGAGAGTATTAATTACTACCCCAAACGAGTAGAAGGAGACATGTATAAGATGTTTTAATGATTCAATTTATACAGCCTTGTCTTAAAAGTCAAGGGAATTCCCTCATGTGAAATTTCCTTGACTAAAGTGGTCTGCTATGATAACATTTTGATTTTACCAGGAAAGACTGGAACGTTTTAATCCTTTGCTGTTTATAAACTTATAATGGAGTCTGGGTAGGGATTGTCTTGCGAAGTGATGTTATAAAGGTAGGACTGGAGCGTGCCCCTGCCAGGTCACTCCTCTATGCCACAGGACTATCTAAAGAGGACCTCTCGAAGCCCTTTATAGGCCTGGCTAGCAGTTATACAGACCTTATCCCTGGGCATGTACACATGAGGCGCCTGGAGGCGGCCATTGAGAAGGGGGTTCATGCCGGGGGAGGGGTGAGTTTTCTCTTTGGTGTGCCTGGGATATGTGATGGTATAGCCATGGGGCACCCTGGCATGCGCTACTCCCTGGTCTCCAGGGAGGTCATTGCTGATGCCATAGAATGTGTGGCTGGTGCCCACTGTCTGGATGGCCTGGTGCTCCTTACCAACTGTGACAAGATTACCCCGGGGATGCTCATGGCCCTGGCCAGACTGGATATACCAGGGATAGTGGTGACGGCTGGCCCTATGCTCTGTGGCCACTATAAAGGTAAGAGGCTCTCTCTGGTGAGCGATACCTTTGAAGCTGTGGGCCGGAGACGGAAGGGAGAGATTACCCAGGAGGAGATGGAGCACTTAGAGATGGAGGCCTGCCCGGGGCCTGGTTCTTGCCAGGGCCTTTACACAGCCAACACCATGGCATGCCTGACAGAGGCTATGGGCATGTCCCTCCCAGGGTGTGCCGCGAGTCTGGCCGTCTCGGCGGATAAGGACAGGATTGCCTATAAGAGTGGGCAGGTAGCCGCAGAGCTAGCCCGCCAGGGTATAACCGCCAGGACTATCATGACCCGTCAGGCCTTTGAAAATGCCCTTGTAGTGGATATGGCCTTGGGAGGTTCTACCAACACATGTCTGCATATCCCAGCCATAGCCAGGGAGGCGGGGATAGATATACCCCTGGAGCTCTTTAATGAGATAGGTAAGAGGATACCCCATATTGTAAGCCTCGTGCCGGGAGGGGAATATTTTCTGGAAGACCTCTACTTTGCTGGGGGCATCCCCGCAGTAATGAAACGACTGGAGGGAGATCTCCACAATTGCATGACCGTCAGTGGAAAGAAGGTCTTCGAGATAATAAAAGAGGCAGAGGTCAGTGACCCAGCGGTAATAAAGACAAAGGAGGAGGCCCTGGCCAAAGAGGGGGGAATAACCATCCTGTACGGGAACCTTGCCCCTGAGGGGGCTGTGGTAAAGCGGAGCGCAGTGGCCAGGGAGGCCCTATGCTTTACGGGTAGAGCCAGGGTCTTCAATAAAGAGGAACAGGCCATGAAGGCTATCATGAAGAAGGAGATTACCCCAGGGAGCGTGGTAGTGATAAGGTATGAAGGGCCTCGGGGAGGTCCTGGTATGAGGGAGATGCTCTCCCCAACGGCGGCCCTGGTGGGGATGGGCCTGGAGACCTCGGTGGCATTGATAACCGATGGTCGCTTCTCAGGGGGTACCCGTGGGCCTTGTGTAGGCCATGTATGTCCGGAGGCCCTGGCTGGTGGACCTATTGGCTTGGTGGAAGATGGCGACGAGATATACATAGATATACCTAACCACCGGTTAGAACTCCATGTGTCAGAGGAGGTCCTCAAGGGGCGTAGGGCGAAGTGGAAGCCCCTGAAACCCCAGGTGAATGGTTGTCTTGCCAGATATGCGCACCTCGTTAGTTCTGCAAGTAAGGGGGCTGTGTTAGAGAGTAATCACTACCCGGTGGTGTAATTGGTAACACCAGAGATTTTGGTTCTCTTATTGGAGGTTCGAGTCCTCCCCGGGTAGCTTTCTATTTTCCCAGGATGGACTCAACAAAGGACATAGCGGTTATTTTGGCCGCAGGGAAGGGTACCAGGATGAGGTCTCCTTGTCCCAAGGTACTCTCCAGGCTTTGCGGTAGACCTTTGATAGAGTGGGTGGTAAGGGCCGTACGGGAGGCAGGCATGGAAAGGGTAGTAGCCGTGGTGGGAGACCAGAAGCAAGAGGTTACCAGGGTGCTGGAGGGCCTGGGGGTGGACTGGGTAGAGCAACCCCAGCCTCTGGGCACGGGACATGCCTTGAGGGTGGTGGGACCCCTCCTGGAAGGCCCTGCGGTGGACATTATGGCCCTACCAGGTGACAGTCCACTAATAAGGTCTAGCACCCTTAGGGCCCTGAGGGACAGGCACAAAGAGGTTAAGGCCCATGCCACCCTCCTTACTGCTTACCTTGAGGACCCCAGGGGCTATGGCCGCGTAGTGAGAGACGGCCAGGGCCAGGTGGCCAGGGTGGTTGAGGAGTGGGATACCCATGGCGGGGAGAAGGATATAAAGGAGGTAAACACAGGGGTATACTACTTTAAGGCAGGTCCACTCTTTGAGGCCCTAGAGAGGCTTACCCCCGAAAATAAGAAGGGGGAGTATTATCTGACCCAGGTTATAGAGCTTTTGAGGGGGATGGGAAAGAAGGTAGATACCCTGACTGTAGCTGACTTTCTGGAGGTATTGGGGGTGAATTCCCAAGAAGACCTGGCAAGGCTCTCTCAGATAGCTTACAGGGAGAAGCTAAGGATTCTAATGGAGAGAGGGGTTACCGTGGTTGAACCCTCCAGCACCTTTGTAGAGGAGGGAGCAGAGGTAGGTCCAGGCACCATAATATTCCCTTTTACATATATCAGTGGTAAGGTAGTAGTGGGAAAGGGGTGCCGCATAGGCCCCTTTGTGTATTTAAAGGATGGTACCAGGGTTGCTGACGGCGTGGAGATGAGGGCCGTATAATAAAAAACTGTGGGGGAAAATAGAGGATGGATCAAAAGACATTGTTAGAAGGGCTAAATAATCTTAAGATCTTTACAGGTACTTCTAATCCCGGTCTAGCCAAAAAGATATGTGATTATCTGGAGATACCCCTGGGAGATGCCTATGTGGGTCGTTTCCCTGACGGGGAGATAGATTTAAAAGTGAATGAGGATGTCAGAGGTGCCGATATCTTCCTGGTGCAGTCTGTGTGCCCTCCAGTGAATGAGAATCTGATGGAACTGCTGATAATGATAGACTGCGTAAAGAGGGCCTCAGCTGCAAGGGTTACCGCAGTAATACCCTACTACGGCTACGCCAGGAAGGATAGGAAAGACGAGGGCAGGGTGCCTATCACGGCAAAGCTGGTGGCAAACCTTATTACCAAGGCAGGGATAGACAGGGTCTTGGCCATGGACCTGCACGCCGCCCAGATACAGGGCTTCTTTGATATCCCTGTAGACCATATCTACGCCTTTCCCGTCCTTTCCAGTTATTATAAAGGACTTGGTATTCCTGACGCAGTGGTAGTGTCTCCTGACGTTGGGGGCATAAAGATAGCCAAGGCCTATTCTAAGAAGCTTAATATCAGGATGGCGGTAGTAGACAAACGTAGGGTGGGTCCTGAGGAAACGGAGATAGGTTTTGTTATAGGTGATGTGGCGGGAAAGAACGTAATTATGGTGGACGACATCATAGCCACCGGGGGCTCCATTGTGCAGGCGGCAATGGTGCTTAAGGAAAAGGGGGCTAAGGATATATACGTAGGTACCACCCATCCTGTCCTTTGTGGTTCTGCCGTTGAGCGCCTGGCGGCAGCCCCCATTAAGGAGGTGGCTGTAACAGACACCATACCCCTGGATGACAGGGCTAGACCCCTGGGTAAGAAGATAAAGGTCCTTACCATTTCTGAACTCCTGGGGGAGGCTATAAGGAGGATACATACCAATCAGTCCGTTAGTGCCTTATTTGTATAGTTAATAAGAGGAGATAATAATGGAAAGTCCTGTGTTACAGGCAGAGAGAAGGGGCCCTTTAGGCACCCGTGCCGCCCGTAGGCTAAGAAGGGAGGGCAAGGTGCCTGCCGTCCTTTATGGGCATGAGGTGGAAAACATCCCTATTTCTATACCCCAGGGAGCCCTCAAGACAGCTATCCAGATGGGGGCGAGGATGGTTAGCATCCGTTGGGATGATAAAGAGGAGATGGCCCTTCTAAAGGAGACCCAGTACGATGCCTTTGGTAAGGAGATACTCCATGCAGACCTGGTCCGCGTTGCCTTAGACAAGAGGATAGTTCTGGAGGTTCCTATAGAGCTTCGTGGCACCCCTGCGGGGCTTGCCGAAGATGGGGTCCTGGAGCAGGTACTTAGGAAGGTCAAAGTAGAGTGCCTCCCAAGGGCTATTCCTGAGAAGCTGACGGCGGATGTCTCCAGACTGAGGTTAGGGGAGTCCATCACTTTCAAAGACTTAGAACTTCCCCACGATGTAAAAGTGGCAGAGGAAGACACGGGAGCTATGGTGGCCATGGTGAGGAAGATAGTGGAAGAAGAGGTGAAGCCTGCCGTGGAGGAGGAAGTGGCTAAGGAGCCTGAGGTAATCACAAGAAAACCCAAGGAAGAGGAGGAAGAGGAAAAGTCCTGATTTTAACAACCCCTTTGGGAGGGGTATAATCAGTAACACTCCAGCAGGAGGGTTTGAAACGGTATCCTTAGGTCGTCTAAGAGATGTTTAATGAAGATCTTGATTGGCCTGGGTAATCCAGGGGAGAAATATAGGAGGACGCGCCACAATCTAGGTTTCATGGTCATAGATAAGCTAGCAGAACGTCTTGGTGTGGAGTCGTATAGAAGGCGTTTCCAGTCCCTTCTGGCAGAAAAGAATCTAGATGAGGAGAGGTTTCTCCTGGTAAAGCCCCAGACCTATGTGAATAAAAGTGGTTTAGCAGTAAAAAAGATTCTAGAGCATTGCCCTTGCAGTTTGGACTCAATAATGGTAATCTGTGACGACCTTAATCTTCCCCTGGGTAGACTCAGGATGAGGAGGAAGGGTTCCAGCGGTGGGCATAAGGGGCTGGAATCCATTATCTACGAGTTGGGGAGCAGTGAATTCCCTCGTCTGAGGATAGGTATAGGCCCTCCTCCAGGGGCAGAGGCAAGGGATTACGTCCTTTCCCCATTCCTCAAAGGGGAAGAGGAGGAGTTGGAGGGGGTTCTAGACAGGGCCTGCCAGGCCCTCGTTGAGTGGACAGGTACAGGAATAGAAGAGTGCATGAAGAAGTTTAACTAGGAGGTGTGAGGCTTGCAGACCTACGAGGGTATGTTTCTCATTGATAACAACAAAGCTACCAGTGACTGGGATGCTGTGGTAAGACATGTCCAGGGGATACTGGAGAAAAGGGGAGCTAAGACCCTGAGCATCGAGAAATGGGGTGAGCGGAAGCTTGCCTATAGAATAGATGGTCATAAAAAGGGCACCTATATGCTTGTTTATTTTGAGGCCCCTGCTGGTTCTATTATTGCGCTACGGCGAGATTGTCAGCTCTCAGATACTATTATCAGGAGCTTGATACTGAAGGTGGCAAAGAGGCCAGAACCTGTCCAGAAGTCCCTTGGTGAGGAGAAGCCTGCGGAAGTAGTTAGTTCTTAAGTGTTTTAAGGGGAGTAGAGATGGCCAGTCTCAATAAGGTATTTTTGATGGGGAATCTGACTAGGGACCCTGAGCTCCGCTATACAGCAAACGGCACCGCTGTGGCCAGCTTTGGCATGGCCGTCAGCAGGAAGTGGAATACCGAGGCCGGAGAGCAGAAGGAAGACGTCTGTTACGTAGATATAAGCATGTTTGGTAAGAGGGCAGAGATACTGAGCGAATATTTCTCTAAAGGGAATCCCATCTTTATAGAAGGACGGCTGCAATTTCGCCAGTGGGAGGGCAAGGACGGGCAGAAGCGCAGTGCACTAAGGGTAGTGGCTGATGACTTCCAGTTTATTGGACAGACTAAGAGGCGCACCCCTTCCCCAGATGCCTCTCCTGAGAAAACTGCCCCGGGACAGGATGTTAATGAGGAAGAAATACCTTTCTAAGGATTTTTGCTAGGGGCGGAGGTGTGACGCCAAAGGCGTCCGCCTAAGGCGGACCTACGGCGTGACCTTAGGCTTGACATGAGGAAAGGCTGTGATAAAGGAAAGATTCTATCCAAAGAAGTGTAGATTCTGCAGGATGAAGATGGTGGAGGTAGACTACAAGGACCTCCCCAATCTCCAGAAACTCACGGGTTCCCAGGGAAGGTTCTTTTCCCGAAAGCGCTCGGGCAACTGTGCGCCCCATCAACGTTCGGCCAAGAAAGCGATAAAGAGGGCAAGGTTTATGGCCCTCTTACCCTATGTGGGTTAGGTCTAGGAGTCTTTTTCCACTATAGGTGAATCTATAGCGCCAAAGGCGTCTGTCTAAGGCGGACCAGAAGATAGGCGGACCCGCCTCTGACATGGCGCCTTATCCGCCTTAGGCGGATGACCTCAGGCACGATATGCAGGTCTTACTTACAAACAACGTCGAAGAGTTGGGAAAGATAGGCGAGATAGTTAGCGTAGCTGATGGATACGCCAGGAATTATCTCTTCCCTAAGAGACTGGCTACCCTGGTAAACCCTGCCAACGTTAAAGAGTTAGAATTACGGAGGCGTAAACAGGAGGCGAAGGAGAGAAAAGAAAGAGAGGATTTCGGAAAACTGGCCGAGGAACTCTCGGGTCTTGAATTAAGCATCGCCGTTAAGGCCACAGAAGAGGGACGGCTCTTCGGCTCCATTACCCCTGCCAAGGTTGTTGAAGAACTCTCACGGAGGGGTTATAACTTGGAGGAAAAGGTGGTCATAATGAAGGAGCACATAAAGGAGTGTGGCAACTATGAGGTAACTCTTTCTCTCTATCCTGGGGTCCAGATTCTGGTAAAACTCTCTGTGGTCAGGGAGTCGTAAAGGGTTGCTATTGTCCACCAAACAGATTGGTAAATCTGATTTACTTGAGGCGGATGCGTCGGAAAGGATTAAGGGGTTAAAGGTTCAAGGGTAAATCTTTTGAACCTTAAACCCTTTCCGCCTTAGGCGGCTAAACCTTAAAGGGAGAAGGGCTATGGCAGTAGAGATGATAGAAAAAATGCCGCCCCAGAGTATGGAGGTAGAGGTTAGCCTCCTGGGGGCAATGCTCCTGGACAATGCGGTAATAGATACGGCCAGGGAGCATCTGACTAAAGACTACTTTTATAAGACCGCCCACCAAGAGCTCTTCCATACCATAGTAGAACTTCATGATAAGGGACAGGCCGTGGACCTGGTCCTTCTTAAGGAAGAGCTCAGGAGACGAGGGACCCTGGAGAAGGTGGGTGGTGTAGAGTATTTGATGGAACTGGAGGAGTCTGTCCCCGCTGTTGCTAATGCCGAGCATTATGCCCGATTAATCCGCGACAGTGCCATAAAGAGGGGCCTGATAGAGGCCGCAGTGAAGATACAGAAGGAGGCCTACGAGAACAGAGAGGACCTAGAC
>JAUQZZ010000255.1 GCA_030586765.1 Candidatus Brocadiales bacterium
TTTATTGAGCCGTTTTGTAGGGGCGTGATTCATCACGCCCCATTCTTTTGGATAAAATATATCGTGATGAAACAAAAGATTTTTTATAGCAAAGTTTGTGGGAGCCTGGTAAGATTGCCCCCTACAAAAGGGGTAGCCTTTTACAGGCCTTTTGTTTTTTTAGGATTTCGGAGACCCAGATGGTAAAGAACTTCTTTCTCTTAGTGATTCTATGCCTCTTCTCTGGTTGCGCAAGCCAGGAGCAGGTGAGGCAGCAAGTACGAGAAGAGACGGCCGCAATGAAGACAGAGATGGAAGAATGGCTGAGAGCGGCAGAAAAAAAACAATACACAGACCTGGTAGAAAGGCTGGAGGCGGTCGAGGCCAGGCTCAGGACCCTGAGAGAGGTAGAAGTGCGGCTCATGGCCCTGGAGGGGTTAATGAGAAAAAAGGCGGAGACCCTGGGTACCCTGGAGGAATCTATTGGTGTTGGTGGAGGAGAGCGGATTGCTGTAAAGGAAGGCCTGGTCCAGATGGAAGGCAGACTGAGTATCCTGGAGGAAGAGCTTAGTAGCCTTTCAACCACCCTGGGGGAATTTCGTAAGGAGGGAGGGGAGCCTTCGGACCTTAGGACGGAAATGGATGGGCTAACTTCTAAGATGAAGGAGCTAGAAAAACTCTCAGGGGTTGCCGCTGTAGAGGCCTCAGATAGGGAGATAAAGAATCTCAAGGCAAGGGTAGAAGAGTTGCGGAGTTATCTAGACCTTCAGATGGGCGCATTGCTAAAGTCTGTCCTGGACCTGAAGAATTTTGTTATTGATAAAACCATGTCCATGGAGGCAGAGATGAAAGGAAGATTACAATCAATGGAGAAGGGTCAGAAAGAGGCAGAAAAAGAGGGTAAGGAATTACAGACCACACAGCCTAAACAG
>JAUQZZ010000256.1 GCA_030586765.1 Candidatus Brocadiales bacterium
GGTTTATAGAACCATCTGGCCCTAACTTCAAAACCCAAATGTCGGGGATCTCAGCATAGAATGAGCCTGTATATCCAGCCGCTATGTATCCCCCATCGCCGGTCTGCTGAATGGAATAGCCAAAATCAAATGACCCACCCCCGTAGGTCTTCTGCCACTTTACGGTCCCGTCAGCCCTGAGCTTTAAGACCCAAAGGTCTACATCGCCGACGCCGAAGGACTCTGTCTCACCTACCACTATGTACCCCTCATCATTGGTCTGTCTGATGGAATGGGCTACATCGTTAGACTTCCCCCCATAGGTCTTTTGCCACTTCACTATCCCATCGGGGTTGAGCTTTAAGACCCAGACATCAAGACCCCCGGCACCGAAGGAATATGTATCACCAACCACTATATATCCCCCGTCACTGGTCTGCTGGACAGAATGACCCGACTCACCGTCACTTCCTCCATAACTTTTCTGCCACGCCACAGCCCCATCAGGCTGAAGCTTCAAGACCCACATACCCAGACTACCACCGAAGGAGGCACATGTATTACCTACTACTATATATCCCCCGTCGTTGCTCTGCTGGATGGAAGAGGCCCAATCTTCCCCAGCTCCCCCATAGGTCTTCTGCCATTCCACAGTACCGTCTTGTCTGAGTTTCAAGACAAGAAAGTCTACACGCCCGGCACCAAAGGACTTTGTCTTACCTATCACTATGTACCCCCCGTCAGCCGTCTGCTGGATAGAGTCCGCTACATCCCAATCACCTCCCCCATAGCTCTTCTGCCACTCCACAGTACCGTCTGGTCTGAGCTTCAAGACCCAGACATCAATATGCCCGGCACCAAAGGAATCTGTTCTGCCAGCAACTATATATCCCCCGTCACCGGTCTGCTGGATGGA
>JAUQZZ010000257.1 GCA_030586765.1 Candidatus Brocadiales bacterium
TATGCCTTGGGCCTATAACGCGTGCCGGCTGTAAGGCCATCTGCCCCACCTATGGGCACGGATGCGAGGGCTGTCGTGGACTGGTGGACGACCCCAACGCCTCCAGCCATAAGGACCTCCTCACAGAACACAGGCTTACTGTGGAAGGGGCCATTGGAAAGTACAAGATGTTTGGGGGCGGATGGAAGTTTGTTGTGGAAACAAAATAGGGTGTAAGGTGTGTCTTGACTTACCCAACATCTATTAGAAGGGGAAAGGCAATGAAGTTAAAAATTTTTTCAATGTCACGTTATGTTGACGAAGCCTTGAAAAAGGCACAGTACGCACAGGATGAAAATGGAGTTGTGGTGGCCAAAGTACCTGGAATTTCTGGATTCTTCTCTCAAGGGGAGACCTTTGAGGAAGCCAGGAAAAATTTGAGGGATGCCATAGAGGGAAACATTTTGTTGCTTTTACAACTCGGCAAGGAAAAGACATAGGCGTGGGTTTGATTAGGGAAATAATAAATGAATTGGAAATATCTAGGGAAGAATGGATAGAATTATGCGGGGAAATAAGTAGGGGCACGTTGCAACGTGCCCCTACATTCTTGTTTAGAGGAAAGAGCTACGATTTTCCACGTTACGCTTGAACGAGCCGAAGATGGCTGGATAGTTGCCGAGTGCCCAGCCCTTCCAGGTTGCGTCTCTCAGGGCAAAGATGAAAAAGAAGCCCTGGAAAATATCAAAGAAGCCATTACGGCCTGGCTGTGGGCCGAGGACCAGAAGGCGATTTGTTGAGCGTATCCCCATGCACGACTACCACCTACACCTTGAACACATCACCCGAGTAGAGGGGCACGGGAACATCGTAATAAACATAAAAAAGGGGCAGATAGAAGAACTCCGCATGG
>JAUQZZ010000056.1 GCA_030586765.1 Candidatus Brocadiales bacterium
CTCTTAGTTTCCTTTTTTTTCACACAGAAGAGTAGGGTGCATCATGACGCACCCTACAGGGATTTTTATAACGTCGGAGCTAAGTCCGCCAGAGGCGGATCTGCCTTCGGCACGACTCCGACGCTACATGTTTGCTGCGCTATACGCACCCATAAAGAGTGCGGCTACATTTACTTCTTGGCCTTTTCTACTGGGAGTCTTTCCCACCTTGTAAGCATCTCCACCAAGAGCCTCACCCCCGCACCAGTGGCGCCCTTGGTGACGTAAGGGCCTTCTTTCTCGGCCCAGGCCGTCCCAGCAATGTCTAGATGCGCCCAGGGGTAACCATCTATAAATTTAGAGAGGAAGCTGGCTGCGGTGATGGCCCCCGCCTCCTTGCCCCCTGTGTTTTTTAAATCGGCTATCTCGCTCTTTATCTGCTCCCCGTATTCCTCCCAGAGAGGTAGCTCCCAGACCCTCTCCCAGACCGCCTCCCCTGCTGCCCTGAGCCTATTTTTGAGCTCCTCACTGGTGCCCATCATGCCCATAGCCACAGACCCCAGGGCCACCACGCAGGCCCCTGTGAGGGTGGCTAAATCAACCACCGCCTGGGGCTTGTAGCGCTGGGCATAACTCAGGGCATCGGCCAGGAGCATCCTGCCCTCGGCATCGGTGCTGATTATCTCCACGGTCTTCTTACCCAGGCAGGTGATGATGTCCCCTGGCTTACTGGCGGTGCTAGAGGGCATATTCTCGGCGCAAGGCAGTAACCCCACCAGATGCACAGGGGGCCTGCCCATCCGTCGCCCCGAAGGGGCTGAGGAGGGCCTGAGTCTCGCCAGGGCCCTGAAGGCCCCCAATATAGTTGCCGCCCCGGCCATATCGTACTTCATCCTGTCCATATCCGCAGATGGCTTCAGGGAGATGCCCCCTGAGTCAAAGGTCACACCCTTCCCCACTAAAATCACGGTGTCCTGCCCTTCCGTCGCTCCAGAGGAGCTAAGGAGGGCCTGCCCTTCGGAAGGGCCTCTAGAAGTGCGCCTGAGGCGCCTTCCGTATTCTAGTATGATGAATTGGGGCTCTTGGGCGCTGCCCTTGGCAACGGTGAGTATGCCGTTCATACCCAATCTCTTCATCTCCCCCTTTTCCAGGACCCGCACCCTCAGCCCTAGCTCCCTGGCCATGGCCCTGGCAGTATTGGCTAACATCCTGGGGGTGGCCTCATTGGAGGGCAGGTTCACCAAATCTCTGGCAAAGCACACTGCCTCTGAGACTATCTGCCCCTTTCTTGCACCTTGTCTGGCCTCTTCCAGTCCGCCTAAGGCGGATCCCTTTTCTACCAACAGGGTGAGTTCTTTCACCTCCTTTTCCTTTTCTTCTGGCTCAGGGTGCTTGAAACGCTGGAAGCGGTAAAGCCCCAGGATAGTGCCTTCTACCATGGCCTGGGCCTGTAGGGACAGACCTTCAGGTCTGTCCACGGACAGGTTTAAAAACCTGTCCCTACGGGTTTTTTCTTCTTTAGAGGTTCCTAGGGTTCTAGTGGGAAGGATGGTGCTGGTAAATCTTTTTAGCCCCAGCCACTTTACGTATTTGGCAGAGGTGCCTGCCACCTGGCGGAGCCTGTCTATAGTGAAATCCTCCTCCTTCCCCAGTCCCACCAGGAGGAGCCTCCTCTGAGGGAGCTTGTCATAGGTGGGCAGGAGGAAGGTGCTGTTTAGTTTTCCCTTGAAGTCACCGCTCTTGAGGGTCTTCGTGATAATCCCTCCCAGGGCCTTATCAAAGGCCTTTGCTATGGGACTGAGGGGCCTAAGGCGCCCCTTTTGGGCTTTCATTGTAGCCGCACCCTTTATGGGTGCGTACTCAAAGAGCCCCAGTACCGCTATCTCAGAGGGTTCTTTTATAAGCGAGCCGTACTTGACCGTTATCTTCATGGTTTTGCTCATATGCGAGATTTTATCTCCCTTTGCATTTATCTTATTCTGAGCTACAGCCTCAGCATGGTACTGGGCCTGTAGGAGTATTATACTAACAAGGGAAGGATATTTCTATTTGGGTTTTTGTAGGAATAGACCTTTAGGTTTGTCCGAGAATTTTGTTGATGTGGACAGGTCTAAAGATCGTGCCTGAGCTGCCCTCTTTGAGTGTGAAAGAACGGGTCTCCCGGTCGTAGCTCCAGTAATGCGATGGCTCCTCATAGGGGGAATTGACGATAAGATGGTCAATACTTTGTTTCATGACTCTTCCTCGGGTGGGACAAGAAGCTCAATCTGGGAAACAATTCGAGGAAGGTCCACAGTAATCGTCTTCCAGACTTCTTCAAGGTCTACATTATTGTAAGAATGAATGAGTGTATCACGCATACCAGCTATAGCCTTCCAGGGAATTTCTGGATGACGCTCTTTGAAACCTTCTGGCAGTCGTTTAACAGCCTCACCCAAAATTAGAAGCTGGTGGAGGATTGAGGATTGTGTTTTATGGTCGCTTAGGAAGGTAGGTTTATTCATACCTTCCCGAAACTCGATAGCCAACCGAGCCGCTTTCAGTATATCTAGCAGTGTGGCTTTATCTCTCGACATAATACGGGACCAGACTGTCAAGTATAGCCTTGCGACGAATCCAGTTTTCGCTCCGTTCCATTGACCGTCGAGTGGCCATATGGGCCTTACGGCCAAGAATTGCTTCGAGTTCTTCTTCCATCCTTACGTGATCAAAGAGACTCCAGTCAGCATCTGGAGCAAAGCTCACCAGTACATCAACGTCGCTATCGGGGCCAAAGTCATCCCTAAGCACAGAGCCAAACAATGAGAATTCATTAATCTTCCACTTCTGGCAAAACTCTACTATTTTCTCACGGGGTATCTCAATACGTACTCTGTTTCCCATCACTCCACCTCAATAATTCTCAGGCTTTCAATGCAGGGATGACCTCTTCTTTAACGAGGTGCAGGCGAATTAGGCGGGGTCTTTCTGTTTCCTCAAAATGGCATCGCACCGCATCTTGTACCATCCCTTTAAGTTTCTCAAAGGTATCCGCCTCGGTGAAAATGGGGTAGCCTAAAGCGCTGGCTTCGAACCCTCCCTCTGGGGATTCCTTCACTAGAAAAATGATTTCTTCCTCCATCGGTTTAACCTCTTTCCTTCATTTAAGTCATATTATCTGCCTTTGGGATGGATTTTCAATAAGAAATCTATTGTGGAATTCCACCTTAGGTGGGCTGTCCCCCGCACAAGCTTTGGTGGGTATCGCAGGGCTTAAGCCCTGCGGCACCCTGCCGGATCTATTGGAGACCTCTGAAGAACTGGGTAGAGCGGGCGTCTCGCCCGCCCTAGACGGGCAAGATGCCCATCCTACAGAGGATTTTCCTACTGGACTCCATAAAAAGACAGTTTTGCAGAAGTCTCTAATAAAGAAAGGCTACCGTAAAAGTACCAAAAGGATAGGCGGCCCTTTCTATGGCCGCATAAACGGGGCTAGAAAGCCCCGCCTATCCGGGCTGACTGACTTTTTCAGAGGTCTCAAAGAAAGAGGCTCGGTCTTTTATGAGGATGGTAAATAAACGCACGCAAAAGATTAGTCTGGATAACATCATAGAGGGGATAAGTATGCTCATCCTTGAGATAGGAAGGCATCCGGAATCCTTCCCTATCCTTACCCCTGGGCAGGAGGCCTTGCTTACGCTCTTGAACCAAAAGGGGAGGACGCCTCTTAAGGACCTAAAGACCCTGCTCAACATTAACACCTTCCAGATGTCCCGCCTCCTTGCCTCTGTGGAGAATTATGTAGAGGGTCATAAGCAGGTTTCTCTTATCCTCAGGGAGGCACATAGCCAAGATAAGAGGCAGTGGGTTATATCCCTCTCTGAGAGTGGTCGCAAGGTGCTTGCTGAGGAGCTTAGAAGGAGGAGAGAACGCCTGAAATGGATCTTTGAGCCTCTAAGTAAAAAGGAGAAGGCCACCCTCATCTCTACTGTGAAAAAGATGGTAAACATCATGAGGACGGGAAGGCAAGGGTTTAAACAGGTAAAATCTTATGTATAAAAGAAAGATTATAAGTGTATTTTTCTACCTGGCTGTATTTCTGCTTCTGAGCCCTCTTTCCTCCCTGAAAGCGGAATATCCTACAAGAGGGGAGAGGATAAAGCAGGTGAAGGTATTCTTTGCAGAAAAGCAGGATGTGGAGTATGTGGCCGAGACCACAGGCTCACTGGTTGCTGAGGCCGATACGGACATCAGCAGTGAGGTAGACGGCGTTGTCAGTAAGATACACTTTGAAGAGGGGGATGTAGTAGAGGTAGGCGACCTGCTTATTACCTTGAAGGATGAAGAGTACAGGTTAAAGGTTCAGGAAAGTGAGGCCAAGGCTGCTCAGACCCAGGCCAATTTCATCTTTGCCAGGAGGACCCTGGAAAGGATGCAAGACCTTTACGAGAAAGGGGTTATCTCTATCCAAGATTATGACGATTCAGAGCTAAAATTTAAGCAGGCGGAGGCCAATCTAGAAGACGCCAAGGCCACACTGGCCCTTGCACAGAAAGACCTCAGGGATACAAAGATTCTCGCCCCCATATCAGGGATTATTAGTAAAAAGATGGTAGATGTGGGCGAGTATATAACTGAGGGAGATACTAAACTGTTAAATATAGTAAAGATAGACCCTATAAAAGTGGAATTCACTGTGCCAGAGAAGTATTTCCCCATGGTAAAGATGGGAGGCAAAGTGAGAGTCAAGGTAGAGGCCTATCCTAAGGAGGAGTTTATTGGAGAGATTTATTTTCTCAATCCAAAAATAAGGCCCGAGACGAGACGCTTTGAGTGCTACGCAAGGATAGAAAACCCAGAGGGAAGACTCAAGCCAGGCTTCTTTGTTATCCCACAGGTAGTAACTGCCAGGCATCCTGACGCAGTGATAATGCCTGAGGAGGCAATACTCACGGAAGAAGGTATCAGTTACTGCTTCCTTGTGGAGGGGCAAAGGGTCAGGAAAAAGACACTCACACCAGGTATAAGGTTGAAGTACGGCATGATTGAGATATTAGATGGGATAAGTGAAGGTGACCCAGTGGTGGTGAGAGGCCAACACATACTTCTTGACGGAGATAAAGTGGTCTCCGAACCGCTAAAAACCTCTGGGAAAGAGATTGCTAAAGAAGAGGTAAAGTAAGTTGTTCCTTCCAGATATTTCTATACGCAGACCTGTATTCGCAGTGATGATGATGGCGGCCATTGCCATCTTTGGGATCATTGCCTTTTTCAGGCTGAGTATAAACGAGTTTCCAGATGTAGACTACCCCTACGTCACGGTTACTACTCGTCTTAAAGGGGCCAGTCCAGAGATTATGGAATTGGACATTACTGACCCTCTGGAAGAGGAGATAAACACCATCCAGGGCATTAAGAATCTTACCTCAAAGAGTTCAGAGGGCTTCTCAGAGATAACCGTAGAGTTTGAGCTGGATAGGGATATAGACACTGCGGCTCAGGACGTCAGAGATAAGGTAGCTGTTGCCCTGGAAGAGCTTCCACGGGATGTGGAACACCCAGTGGTAGACAAGCTTGACCCACAGGCCAGCCCCATTATGTGGATAGCCATCCAGGGCAATAAGCCATTGAAAGAGATTAGTGATTATGCCCATTACGACATTAAACCGAGGTTCGATGTCCTTCAGGGAGTAGGCTCCATCGTTGAGGGTGCCTTTAGGAAAAAGGCCCTGAGGGTGTGGCTGAATTCCGATAGACTAGAGGCCTTAGGGCTTACGGTGGACGATATAATCAATGCCTTGAATAGGAAACATATCGAGGTGCCGGGAGGTAAACTAGAAAGAGGCGCCTCGGTATTTTATATGCGAACCATGGGTGAATTCAAGAGTGCAGAGGAATTCGATGACCTGATAGTAGACTATCGCTCTGGTGCACCTATAACCCTGAAGGATGTAGGTTTTGCAGAGTTTGGTATGCAAGACCGGGAGATGATTGCACGCTATCGTGCAGAGCCTGGGGTGATAGAGCCATCAGTAGGCCTAGGGGTAAGGCGCCAGACTGGGTCTAACATTGTGGAGGTGGCCAGGGCAGCAACCAAGGTCTACAGAGAGCTTATAAAGTTCCTAAGGCCTGGGATGATGATGGATATAGCTGTAGACCATTCTGAATTCGTGGTTTACTCCATTAGAGACGTGGAGTTTTCTATTCTCTTTGCCATATTGCTTACCGCCTTGGTGGTGCTTTTCTTCTTAAGGGGCCTCCGCAGCACGATTATCATCTCCCTGGCCATTCCCACCTCTTTTCTGGGGACCTTTGCCATCATGTATTTTGCTGGCTTCACTCTAAACAACATGACCCTCCTGGCCTTAAGCCTGGCAGTAGGGGTGGTGGTAGATGACGCTATAATTGTGCTGGAAAGTATCCATCGGCACATGGAAAAAGGGATGGATCCCTTTACTGCGGCCAGTAAAGGGGCTGGTCTGGTGGCCTTTGCGGCCATGGCTGCCACAGTAGCTATTGCACTGATGTTTACACCCATTGCCTTTATGAAGGGCATTGCTGGCAGATTCTTTTACGAATTTGGACTCACCGTTTCGGCCGCAGTATTGATATCCCTCTTTGTATCCCTAACCCTTACCCCGATGCTTTGTTCCAGGTGGTTAAGGGTCGGTGCCACCCACAGCCGGGTCTTCCTATCTTTTGAACGGATGTTTATAGGAGCAGAGCTAATCTATAGAAGGATTCTGGGTTGGGCCCTTCGATGGCGTTTTATCGTAGCTATAATTGCTGCCATGAGCTTTGTGGGTGGGACCTTCCTGGCAGGGCTGGTGGGAAAGGAACTTGTGCCCTCTTCGGATCAAGCGCAATTTATGATAACCCTAAAAACCCCTGTTGGCTCGTCTCTGGACTATACTGATAGTGCACAAAGAGAGATTGAAGGAATCCTGGACGAGATGCCAGAGGTGAGGTCTTTCTTTTCGGCTAGTGGCTTCGGAGGTGGTGATAACAAAGGTATCATCTTTGTACACTTGGTACCTAAAAATAAGCGTGAGCGTTCTCAGCAGGAAGTGATAACCTATCTGAGACAGCGTTTCAGTCAAATCCCAGGTGTGTTTGCCTTCCCCATCGAATTTATACAGGCCTTTGGTGCGAGGAGGGGTGCGGCAATGGAGTTTACAATCTCTGGTCCTGACCTGGATAAGTTAACGCACCTGAATGAACAGTTCGTAGCACGACTGAGGAAGATACCTGGTGTAGTGGACGTAGATTCTGACCTGGAACTAGGTCGTCCCATGGTCCATGTGTACATAGACCGCAAGAAGATTGCGGACCTGGGTGTGGATGTGGTGGCGGTGGGCAATACCATCAGGGCACTTATGGGTGGGTTTGAATTAGGCGATACAAAATTTAAGAGCGAGGGGAAGCGGTATGATATAATTGTAAGACTAGCAGCTCATCAAAGAGACCTTCCGCAATATATCGAGCATCTTACGGTCAAGAGTTCGAGTGGTCGTGTTATAGGGTTAAGCGACATTGTGGAGGTGAAAGAGGAGAGCGGACTAAACGTTATTAACCGTAGAAACCGACAACGATCCTTTACCCTTTCTGCAAACCTGCTGGGCAATAAGACCCTGGGTGAGGCTGTTACCGATGTGCAACAGATTGTAAAGGAGATATTACCCGAACAATATACCCTTTCTTTTTCCGGGAAGGCCGAGACCTTTAAGGAGTCCTACAGCAGCTTTATATTTGCGCTGATTCTTTCTACGATAATTACCTACATGATTCTAGCCTCCCTCTTTGACAGTTTTCTCCATCCCTTTACTGTGATGTTAGCTATGCCCCTGAGCTTTGTGGGTGGATTCGGTATGTTACTCATTACCCACAACACAATGAACGCTTACAGTATGATAGGGCTCATATTGCTCCTGGGATTGGTGAAAAAGAATTCTGTGTTGCTGGTAGACTATACTAATGTGTTGAGGAGAGGGGGAATGGAAAGGGACGCAGCTATAGTAGAGGCTTCTCAAGTAAGGCTGAGGCCTATACTCATGACAGCTATTTCCACCATGTTTGGGGTGCTGCCCATCGCTATCGGTTTTGGGTATGGGGCAGAGGCCAGGGCTGGTATGGGCATAGTAACCGCTGGTGGTATGCTCTCCTCCTTGATGCTTACCCTTGTTGTTGTGCCTGTGTTTTATTCTTTGTTAGATGACCTTGTTATAAAAGTTAAAAGGCTTAAAATAAAGAAGCCTAAGATAAGATTAAAAAAACGCAAAGAGCCAAAAGAGGACATTGCCACCATTGGCTAGAATTGCCCTGGTAGCCATTACGGAAGAAGGGTTAGCTGTGGCCCAAAGGATTAGGTCCACATGCAGAGAGGCTGAGCTATTTGTACCCCAAGAACTTTCAAAAGATGACCTCCCAGCAACCCTCTTTACAGAACCCCTCAGGGAATTGGTGGGCAGGCTCTTTGGTCAGTACGAAGGTCTGGTCCTGGTAATGGCCCTGGGGATTGTGGTCAGGCTCCTTTGCCCACGTCTGAAGGATAAGTACACAGACCCAGCAGTAGTGGTGGTGGACGATGCTGGACGATTCGTTATTAGCACCTTATCAGGACACGAAGGTGGGGCTAACGAACTGGCCCTGAGGGTAGCCAATGCCCTCCACGCCGAGGCCGTTATAACCACAGGTACGGAGGCCAGGAAGGACATAATAGTGGGCCTGGGATGCAGGGCCGACGTCTCGGCCGAGGCCATTAGGAAGGCCATCCTTTCCAGCCTGGAGGCCTGTGGGGTGCCAAAGGAAAGGGTGAGGCTTGTTGCTACCATCGAGGAGAGGGCAAAGGTCCATGGCCTCCTTAAAGGGGTAGAGGAACTGGGCATACCCTTAAAAGTGCTCTCTAAGGAGGAGGTAAGCACCTGTGCAAAGGATTATGAGGGGTCTAATTTTGTTAAAGAAAAGATGGGCATCTGGGGCGTATGCGAACCCGCTGCGCTCCTTGCAGGGAGGAAGACAAGATTAATACTAAGGAAACAAAAATTTCCAGGGGTCACAGTAGCAGTGGCCCAGGAAAACTTAATGTGGTAGGAATCGGTCCAGGCTCTAAGGGGGATATGACCCTAAGGGCACTGGAGGCAATTAAGTCCTCTGATGTCGTAGCAGGCTACAAGGCATACCTGAACCTCCTCCAGGAGGTAATAGGTGAGAAGCCTATGCTAAGCTCTGGCATGGGAGAAGAAAAGGAGAGATGCAGGGCTGCCCTGGAAGAGGCGTCCAGGGGCAAGACCGTCTCTTTGATTAGCAGCGGGGACCCTGGGGTCTATGGGATGGCAGGCCTCCTTCTGGAGATAGCCAGCGCTAGCAATAGCGGGGTGTCCGTAGAGGTTATCCCTGGCGTTCCGGCCTCTTGTGCTGCCTCTGCCCTCCTGGGGGCACCCTTGGCCCACGACCATGCGGTCATCAGCCTGAGCGACCTCCTCACCCCCTGGCCCATTATAGAAAAGAGGCTAAGCCTCGCTGCCCAGGGGGATTTTGTTATCGTCCTCTATAACCCGAAGAGTTCTCAGAGAACCTGGCAGGTAGAAAAAGCGAGGGAGATACTCCTAGAATCCAGGTCTAAGGACGTCCCGGTAGGTATCGTAAAGGACGCAGGGAGGCCAAATCAGAAGGTAGATATAACCACCCTGGGGCGGATGTTAGAATTCCCCATAGACATGACCACTATAATCATCGTAGGCAACTCTACTACCTTTGTTACTGGTGGCTTTATGGTCACCAGGCGTGGCTACAAGCTATGATTCTTGTGATGTCTGGTACAGCCGACGGTAGAGAGATTGTTAAGGAGCTTCACCAGAGAGGGGTCAGGCTTGTTACTACTGTGACAACGGCCTATGGGGAGGCCCTTTACAGAGAAATGGGCCTGGGGCACCTCTGCGTAGAGGGGAGGCTAGACGGAGAGGGCCTCTTAAGATTTATTGAGGAAAGGGAAATTGATACCATTATTGACGCAACTCACCCCTACGCCCAAAGGGCCTCCCTGAATGCCATGGAGGTCTCCAGGGCAAAGGGAATCAAATATATAAGATTCCAGAGGGAAGGCACAGCCTTGCCCCAATCGCCCCTCATCCATAAGGTCAAAGACCTTCCTGAGGCAGTAGAGACCTCCAGCAGGTTGGGGAAGAGGATACTCCTCACCACAGGATTTAACAGCGTCCAGAGTTTCATCAGATTAAAGGACAAGATAGACCTCGTTGTCCGCATCCTTCCCATACCAGAACATATAGAGAAGTGTCTGGCCATGGGCATCCCTCCCTGGAACATAATAGCCCTCCAGGGGCCTTTCTCTAAGGAATTCAATGTTGCTACCTTCAGGGAATTCAGTATCGAAGTAGTAGTTACTAAGGACGGTGGCAAAGAGGCAAAGACCCTTGAAAAGGTAGAAGCCTGCCTGGAAACAGGGATTCCAGTAGTAATCATCCAACGGCCTGAGCTGGACTACCCTGTAATGTACTCATCTATAGATAAGCTATTGAATGGATTGGGCTTATAGGCTTGGTCATGCTAGAGAGATAAAGGGCAACCACGAGGTTGCCCCTATGAAGAAATACAATCCAAAAGAACACCACCGCCGTTCCGTTCGACTGAAGGATTACGATTATTCGCAAGCAGGGGCATATTTTATAACGGTATGTACACATAATGGGAAATGTCTGTTTGGGGATGTGATTGATGGTACAATACGGTTGAACGGATATGGAGACATCGTAAATAAATGTTGGAATAAAGTCCCCAGTCATTTTTCTAATGTCGAAACAGACGTTTTTGTTGTAATGCCGAACCATATCCATGGGATAATTGTATTAACCGATTATTGTAGGGGCGAGGTAACCTCGCCCCTACTTTAATTTAAAGCTTCCAGAATCTCCCCAGGGGTTATTACCTCGCCGTCCACACGGTCGGTGGATACCA
>JAUQZZ010000057.1 GCA_030586765.1 Candidatus Brocadiales bacterium
AGGGAATACAATGGGTCTTGAAAAGGGTTTCGCTACCTACCTCGGCCTTTACTAGAACTGGGCTATATAAGAGAAACATTATCCCAAATACTAGAAAACCCGCAGATAAAATAGCTCTCATTGTGCCTTTTCTCCTCTAAAAGGGCCCAGAAACATTAAAATGAATCTTAACAGGAATAGCTAATAAAATCAATCTAAAGCTTGAAGGTAGAATTTTATGTGCTAAAATCTTTATAAACCCTGGCGAGAGGAAGATGATAACAAGGAAAAGTTTTTGGCTCTTCACTGGCTTTCTAATCAGCGGCCTTTGTCTGTGGCTCTTCCTGAAAAATATAGAATGGGATAAACTCCTCCTATCCCTAAGGGAGGCCAACTACATCTATGTCTTTCCTTCCCTGGGGGCCATGATGGTTTGTTATCTCTTGAGGGCCCTGCGTTGGGGCAGTCTTGTCTCCCCTGTGAAACGAGCATCTTTCATTAATCTCTTTTCTGCCGTATCTATAGGATTTATGGGCAATCACCTCCTCCCTGCCAGGGCCGGAGAATTTATTAGAAGCGTCCTACTGGGAAAGAAGGAAAACATTAGCATCTCTACTGTAATAGCTACGGTAGTGATGGAGAGGTTACTGGACTCCATCAGCATGATTATTCTGGCTACCGTGGTGCTCAGCATACTCCCCATTTCAATAGACCCTCAGGGGTCTGCCACTAGCGCTGGGAGTCCTAGTCTCCAAGATATTCGGAATTCCACTTTTTTACACCAGATGAAATCAGGCATAGGCATATTAGGCGGGGTGTGCCTGGTAACTGTTGTTTCCCTTATTCTACTAGACCTTTACTCTCAACGGGCCATAAGCCTTGTAGAGAAGTTACTCTTTTTTATACCTCACGGCCTTAGGGATACGCTCCTGGGACTACTTGGGTCCTTTATCCATGGGCTCAAAGTCCTTCGAAATATAAAGCAAGTGCTCTGGCTATCCATTTTATCCTTTGCTATATGGCTTTCTGGAATACTCTCGGCATACATCCTAGCTTATTCCTTCCATATAGAAATTCCTTTTTCTGCCATGTGTCTTGTAGGCGTAGGGATAGGCCTGGCTGTAGCCTTGCCTCAGGCCCCTGGCTATATAGGGGTCTATCATCTGGCTGTACAAAAGACCTTAGAACTCTTCCACGTGGATTTATCCTCCGCCCAGAGTTTCGCTATAGTTTCATGGACCATAAACATCCTTGTGCCTATTATCATAGGGACGTTCTTTCTCTGGAGGGAGGGTATGAGCTTTGGCCAGCTTATAGAAAGGAAAGCTACTACAGAGGAACTAGTAAAGGAGGGGTCTTAGGCACTAGTCTTCCCAGGTTCTTATGACCATTCTTTTCTTCGGCAGTATCCACATGAAGAATACCCCGAAGGCAAATCCCCCTATGTGTGCCCACCAGGCCACCCCTCCAGCAGTAGCCTGAGTGGCGGTGATGGCTGCCGCACCGTTGAAAAATTGGATAAAGAACCAGAAGCCTAAAACTACCATAGCAGGCAATTCCACTACCTGCCAGATGAACCACAAAGGCAGTATGCAAAGTACCCTGGCCCTGGGAAAGGTAATCACGTAGGCCCCTAAGACCCCTGCTATGGCGCCGCTGGCACCCACGCAAGGTACGCCCACACGAAGATTAAAGGCCACATGGACGATGCTTGCCAAGATACCACAGAGCACATAAAAGCCTAGAAACTTAAAGTGCCCGAGGCGATCCTCTACGTTGTCGCCGAATATCCATAAATACCACATATTCCCTAAGATATGCACCACTCCACCGTGTAAGAACATACCGGTCAGAAAGGGCAGAAAGGCCTCCTTGATATTTACAGGGCTTAGACTAGGATGACTCAGAAAGTAGACTATCTTTACCGGAACCACCCCATACTGGAAAAGAAAATCCTCCAGCTTATTGCCTAAGAGAATCTCGAAAATAAAAGCGCCACCATTTAGGGTTATAAGGGCGATAGTAATGAAAGGGAAGGTTCCAGAAGGATTTTTATCCCTAAAGGGTATCATGCGAGCTTAATTCCGCCTCAGGTGGACTACTGTAACAGTTGGGTAAGTACCTCATAGTAGGGAAAATTTCTACCTGGGCATTCCGTTGTCTTTATGTGTCTATGCATTACTACATTCTCAGAAGGTATGTGACACACCCGCTGAAGTTCCCTTATCAGGGAGACAAGGCTTTCCAGTTGCTCACCAGTAGGACAGTCTTCATCGAAGTCTCCCACGAGGCATATCCCTATTCCATGCTGATTATATTCCGCTTGTCCAGCGTGGGCACCTTCAATCTGATACATCCATCTGTGCCCTACCTCTACCTGGCCATTCCTGGTACCGTTACCATTTCCTATAACAAAATGGTAACCCAGACCCCTATCCCAGCCTCTTTTTACCCTGTGATAGTAGTCAAAGGCCTCAGCACTACCCGAGGGGGAAGCACTGTGATGCACAACAACGTATCTCCAATCAGTTATAGGCACATGAGGTAGCTTTAGTACACCGGGAACCTCAGGAGGCATGGGCTTCACCTCAGGCTTCGGAGGGGCAGTAACCGCTTTGGGCATCTCCTTCGGCACTTCTGCACAGCCACATAGCAAGCAGACTAAGAAAAGGACTAGAAGAATTAAGCCCTCTAATCTCCTCATGCATACCTCCCTAAAACAGCTTTTTACTGTCTAGAAGGATAGTTACAGGGCCATCGTTGGCCAATTCTACTAACATTTTTTCCTGAAACCTTCCTTCTGCCACCCTCACCCCTCTCTGCCTCAAGGACTGAAGGAGCTGTCCGTAGAGGTCTCTTGCCTTAGCAGGCCCAGCAGCCCTGTCAAAAGATGGCCGCCTTCCCTTACGGCAGTCACCGTATAAGGTAAACTGTGAAATCACTAAGGCCTCCCCACCCACCTCTCTTAGAGAAAGGTTAATCTTGCCCCCTGGGTCCTCAAAGACCCTGAGGTTACTGAGCTTAGAGGCCAGATACTCCACATCCTCCCCTGCATCTTCTTTATCTATCCCTACAAGCACAACCATTCCACGCCCGATCTTACTTATAAGACCTTCCTTTCCCCTCACATGAGCATAGCTTACCCGCTGAACAACGGCCCTCATAAGAAGTCTCTATAGTGGGCTGATTATAAGGCCCTTAGGCCCCTGGTCAAGGAAATTTCTGCCCTTCTTTGGGAATCCGGGCTGGTTGACGCAGAGATTGTTCTATGGTAGACTGTGCTAAACGACAGAAACTCAAAGGTATTGGTGATACATGTTCCGTTCTATTCGAAGTAAGATAATAATACTCTTCCTCCTTTTTTCCTTCGTACCTTTAGTGCTATCCAGGTGGGTAATCATCCACCCCAAGATATGGAAGGCCTTTCAAGAGGCCAGGATAGGTGACCTGGAGAGCATAGGACATAAGCAGGCCGAACTCATAACCGTATGGATGCACGAGAGGCGGGCCGATGCCCAATCCATCGCCAATGAATTCCTCACCCGTTCTTTCCCACAGCATCCTGAAGGAACCGAATCAGCCAATAGGCTCACCTCCTATCTCAGATTCATCAGGGACACCTACGGGTATAAAGAAATTTCTATCAGCGACACGGAAGGGAAGATAAATATCTCTACTAGAAAAGACTTAATCGGGGTCAGCTTGAAGGAATTTGATTACTTCCAAGAGGCCTTAAAGGGTAAGACCTTTGTTACCGATGTGAGGCCCTCTGTCTTCCCCATAGAGAATGAGTATGGAGAAATGGAGCGGGGGGCACCTACCCTTCTGGTCTCCACCCCTATAAGAGATGATAGTAACCGTATAATCGGAGTGGTGAGTCTAAGGGTAGATGTAATAGCCCTATCTAGGGAGATGCGTCGGGTAAAAATGGGTGAAACCGGAGAGACCTATCTGGTGGATAAAAACGGTTACATGATAACGGAATCTAGATTCGTAACCACCATCAGGGATATGGGCCTGATAAAGAAGAGGACGGCCCTGGAGTTGAAACTGATAGACCCCAAGACAGGTAAACTTACCAAGGGAGTACAAGAATGCCTGAAGGAAGAATCAGGTTATGATGCCAAGGGTTACCCAGATTATAGGGGCGTACAGGTATTAGGCTTCTGGTGCTGGATTCCTGAGTTTGAGTGGGGCCTGCTCTCAGAGATTGATGTAGATGAGGCCTACAAAGCCCTTTACGAGCTAGATAGAACCTTACTGCCTATATCCATTGCCCTCTCCCTGTGTATAGTAGCAGCGGTGGTTTTCCTGGGGAGAAAGATTACTGACCCCATAGTCCACCTTACCGAGGTTACCGAGAAGATGTCCAGTGGAGACCTGAGACAGAGGGCAGTTGTTCGTTCTCAGGACGAGATAGGAAAACTGGCCGAATCCTTCAACACTATGGTCGAGACCATCGAAAAAAGGAACGAAGAGCTAGAGTCTACCAAGCAGTACCTGGAATCTATGTTCGACTCCATCAGAGACCCTATAACCGTGATGGATAGAGAAGGGATTATATTAAGGGTTAACCAGGCGACTATTGACGAATACGGAGAGGATATTATTGGGAGGAGGTGCTACGAGGTCTTTAAAGACGCTGGCGCCATGTGCGACGTCTGCCAGAATCGTGAACTACTAGAAGGGCTTAAACCTATCTTCGCCGAGCATTACATACCCGGGAAGGACAAATTTATCTTCACTGAAGCCTATCCCTTACTGGATAGTAGAGGGCTCCAGGCCATAATAATGGTAATGAGGGACATCACCCAACAAAAGCACCTGGAGAAAAAACTCCAGCAATACACCCAGGATCTGGAGAAAACGGTGGAGGAGAGGACAAAGGCCTTGAGCCTAATAAACAAGGAACTTGAGGAAAAGAACCGCCAACTAGAGAAGGCCAACGTGGAACTAAGAACCCTGGATAAGCTAAAAGACAGGATTATCCGTGACGTTTCCCATGAACTAAAGGGCCCTGTAGCCCAGGTGAAGATGGCCTTTGACCTCCGGGCAGAAGAAAAAGAAAAGGGTAAGCTGGACCAAGAGAAGGAACGGAAGTTAAGTGCCATCATTAATCACAATATCCTGCGTCTCCAGAAGACCATAACAGGTGTACTTGACCTCTCCAGCATAGAGTCCGGGCAGATAAAGTACAAAAAGGAGAGGCTCCATCTAAATGAGATTATCCAAAAGGTGATAATGGGATATACCCTGGCAGCGGAACAAAAGGGCCTATCCCTCAGGTTAGAAGTCCCCGAAAGATTACCAGAGATTGTAGGGGATAAGGAGCATCTCACCAGGGTGGTCTCCAATCTCATAGACAATGCCATAAAATATACCCCCAAGGGAGAGGTCCTGGTATCAGTAGCATACCGAGACACCGAGATAGAGGTTAAGGTCAGAGACTCAGGAATGGGCATAGGCTTGCCCAAGGAAGAGTACGGAAAGCTCTTTGAAAGATTCTTCCAAGAAAAACCCCGTTACGACGGAGTAGGAGTGGGGCTAGCTATATGCAAGGCTATCGTGGAGACCCACGGGGGAAGGATGTGGGCAGAGAGCGCGGGCCCTGGAAAAGGTGCAACTTTTGCTTTTACTATACCACTACCAAAAGACAAACTATGAACAAAGGGAATAACGAAAAGACCATTATGATTGTAGAAGACGATGAGGAGTTTCAAGACCTCTTTGCCATGATGCTGGAGGAGACGGGCTATAAGATTATAAGGGCTTACGATGGCACTGAGGCCCTGAAGAAACTGGAGGAGGAGAAGGAAAAACCAGACCTGATTATCCTGGACATCCTCCTGGAGGCCATGATGGGAGACGCCTTCTTCCTACACCTAAAGAGGTCGCCAGAGTATGAGGACATTCCTATAATCATCACCAGCAGTTTTTCTGCCAAGGACTATAAGGACCTTCACACACTAGATCCAAAGTTGGTCTTCCTCGAGAAACCCTTCTCTAAAGAGACCCTTCTAAAAGAAGTCAAGGCAAAGCTAGGTTAAGCCATATTATATATGCCTGACACCTTTGACTCTGAGTACTCTTGGCTAAAGACCTGGAAGGAGAACCCTAGACCCCCTATTATATTTTATGGTACCTCTTCTCATCTAATCCAGGTCATAAGGGAAAGAGGATTAGAGCCACCCCTTGGGGAACAGGACCATTTTGCTAAAGATGTACAATTCCTCCTCTCCCTGGCAAAAAAGGCAAAACAAAAAAGAAGCATAGAACTTGCCGAAATAACCCTCCTGGAGCATGCCCCAAACCCAGGCCCCCTCAGACTTACCTTCAACTACTGCCTGGCACTCCAGCAGGCCAGGAGGAGCACCCGCAGGCTGGAGGCCCTTCAGTGGCTCTACGAGGTCTTTCTCCAGGAGATGGAAAAGGTCCAGGGTAAGGGTCTGGAGGAGGCAGAAATTGAGGAAGTCAAAAAGATTAATAACGAACTCAGGGACCTCCTTATCACCACCCGTAGCGTTATTGTGTATGTTAGTACCAACCTTGATAAACTCCAGGGGCTGCCCCCTCTTATCATGGACAAGAAGGAGCTCAAAAGGGCTATTAAGGGCAAAAGTCCCTGGTGCAAAGAATACCTCTCAGAGGACAGGAAGTGGCGAGACCTCTCCAGGTCAGAATTAGAGAAATGCCTGGAAAGGGCTGTAAGGGGAGAAATGAACTACCAGGCTCCCACCCATCCTTCCACCTTCGATGGGCTAGGAGGTAAAATAGAGACCTCTGAGCCTATCCCTCCTTCAGATATAATCAGGATAGAATTAGTCCAACACTAAGAAAGATAGAGACTTAAGGCAGGAAGATCTTTCCGGGGTTAATGATGCCCTTTGGGTCTATGAGTTTCTTCAGGGACTTCATTAACTGAAGTTCCCGGGGCGGTATCTCTAAGGGGAGGTATTCTGCCTTGGCTGTACCTATCCCATGTTCCCCTGTGATAGTACCCCCAACGGAGACTACCTTCCTGAATATATGCCACAGCATCTTGTCAACAAAGGCTTCCTCTTTCTCATCGTACCCATAGAGGAAGTTCACATGGACACTGCCGTCTCCTATATGGCCAAAGCATGCCGTATGGATAGAGTACTTTTTCCCCAGGGAGTAGAGTTCTCTGACAACCTCTTTTATTTTGCTCCTGGGGACACAAATATCCTCGTTCAATTTTCTGCCAGCCACCTTAAAGAGGGCGGGAGAGACCACCCTCCTCACTGCCCACAGGGCCTCGCGCTCCTCGAACGTCCTGGCAATAACAATCTGAAAGGCGCCACCTTCCCTGCAGGCGGACTCTACCCCCAGAATGCCTCTCTCCACCACATCCTTATCCCCATCTACTTCTACAAGGAGGAAGGCCCTGGCCTTCTCTGGAATATCTACTGAACCGTATCCCCTTACAGAATCAATGCAGATACCGTCTACAAACTCTAGTGTCCTGGGTATGATACCTTTGCCAACGATTATCCCGTCTGCCGCATCCACTGCCTCCTCGGGGTCGTGGAAATAGGCAAGGACGGCCTCTACCTTCTCTGGTTGGGGAATCAAATGGAGCGTTAGTTTGGTAAACACCCCCAGTGTCCCTTCAGAACCTACAAATAGTCTGGTAATATCATAGCCAGCCACGGTCCTCAGGCTCCTTCGGCCCGTATTTATTATGCTACCATCCGGCAGCACCACTTCCAGGGAAAGGACGTAGTCCCTGGTCACTCCGTACTTTAGCCCAGCCATCCCACCTGAGCACTCCGCCACATTACCCCCCAGGGTAGAAAACTCCGCACTTCCTGGGTCAGGGGGGTAAAAAAGTCCATACTTTGCTACCTCATCCTGAAAGCGCCTGGTTATCACACCAGGTTCCACTACGGCTATAAGGTCTTGAGCGTTAATCTCTATGATTCGGTTCATCCTGGTGGTATCCAGGACTATACCGCCATAAACAGGGATGGCACCGCCAGAGAGACCGGAGCGTGCACCGCATGGGTAGACAGGGATGTTATACTTGTCAGCCACCTTGACCACTGCCGAGACCTCCTCAGTACTGGTAGCCTTGACCACTACGTCGGGGAGGGCCCTCTGTCTCGTGGAGGTGGCATCATAGGAATAGCAGACACGGTCCTCTACGGTGGTAAGGACATTTTCTTTGCCCACGGCAGCTAGGAGTTCCGCTAAAGCAGACGGGTTTAACGTACTTTCTCTTGTGGCCAAACCTTTTGTCATCTAAATGCCCATTAAAGATTCTAAGGACTTTCCCTGCATAAAGAAAGCATCAAAGGAGGGTAAAAGGAATTATACTATGAAAGGGGTTCCAGTTCAAAGAAAAAGGGGGGATATGCTGTCAGTTTCTATAAAAAAGGATGCATACGGTACATTCCCGTACGCATCCTTGGTGAAGAAAAACAGGGCTTAGCCACCTAGAATCTTTTCTGCCTCTTCCTTATCATAATCCATGACGTAGGGAATACCTGTTACCTCTGAGGCCTCACGGGTGAGGGAAAAGATGTCCTCCCGCTTGATTTCTGAGAGGGAGAAACGTCTCGCCCCTGCCATGAGCTGCCTGAGGCCGGTGGCTAACCTCTGATAGTAGGAGTAAACACCCAGAGCAGAGACAGGTATGGCCCCATTATGGCTGAAGGCCCTCTTGGCCGCATGGTAATAATAGAAGATTTCCTCCACTGTCTTACCGTACTCCTCAGAATTCTTTGGAACCTTCCCCTGGGCAACAAGCTCAGCCTGGGTCTTGGCCACCATAGCGGCACAGATAGTTGCCCTGGACATGCCCACTGCCTTGACATAAGGTGAGCAAAGGGCAAAGGCCTTAAAGACCTGGTCCTCCATGGTCAAACCCCCTGCCAGAACTATGTCTGGTACATATTCACCCTTCTTTGAGAGCTTTTCACAGTACTGATGAGTCAGGGCAGTTAAGTAGACAGTAGGAACCCCCCACTCATTCATCATGCGCCAGGGGCTCATGCCTGTACCACCACCAGCACCATCCACAGTCAAAACATCTACCTTTGCCGCTGAACAGAACTTTAGGGCCCTGGCCAGGTCTGCTGGGCGATAGGCACCTGTCTTCAGAAAGATATACCTAGCCCCGGCCTTTCTGAGGCCCTGGACTGTATTGATGAAGTCCTCCAGGGCCTTGGGCAGATAGTCTGAGACGGTACCTATCCTGGTATGCCTCTCGAAGCCCTTAAAGGCACCTTTCTTAAAGGATTCTACGGCTACGGGGTCTTCAGGGTCGGGTATTACGATATATCCCCGCTTCTTCAGAAGTAATGCCTTATCCAGGTCTGTAATCTTTACCTCACCACCTATAGACTTTGCCCCCTGTCCCCATTTAATCTCTACGGCGTCAGCTTTGAGCTTGTTTATGGCATACTCTAGCACCCCCAAGCGGAAGTCCTCAGGGTTGGCCTGGATACAGATAAAACCGTAACCCTCCTGCTGCCAATCCTTAAATATCTTTATCCTCCTTAATAGCTCTGGGCACTCTGTAACCTTTCCATTCTCGAACTTAGAGCTAGTGTCCATGCCACAGACGTTTTCGCCTATAACCACCCCTGTACCAGACATAGCGGCCCCTGCACCTACTCCTTCAAAATGATTTTCCGCCACTTTAGTAGAACCTAGCCCTGTTACCAGGATGGGCAGTTTCATCTTTAGGCCTTTGTCCCTACCTAGTCTTGCCTCTAGGCTGACGTTAGTAAACTTCTCGAACTTAGCCTCAGAAGGTCCAGCGATAGTACCTGTCAGGTTAAAGTGATGGAAGTCTACAGGATAATCCTTCTCAGCAGCAGCGGTCATCTTGCCAAAGGGCACCGGATAAATAGCCTCAGCACCCCTGAAGGCCGATTTCCCTATCTCACAAAATCCAGGACAGCCGTCCAGGCACACGGTACACATACCACTAGTTGGGGTGATATCCTCTGGGGTACGGTTCCTGGTGCCTGTGGCTAGCGCCCTATTAGGTCGAGATATAGCCATAACGCCTTTCCTCCTTTGTTAAACTGGACACTTTATTGAAAATGTGATAATTTTATATCCTTTATTGACCACAGTTTAATCCTAAAGACATTTGTAGTCAACCCTAAATTGAGACGTCTGAAAAGCCTTTAGCTCTTTGACTTAATTGCACCTTAACAAAAACCTAGTAGCTTTCCTCTGAAATAACCACCTTGCCCTTGAACACCCGATAAATATACATCGTATAGCCTATCACCAGAGGCATCCCTACAAGTACGATAATTAGCATAACGGTCAACGTCTTGGACGTGGAAGAGGCGTTGTAAACCGTCAGGCTAAAGGCCAGGTTTGTGGTAGATGGTACCAACCGTGGAAACAGGCTGACCCCAATTAACCCTATCATGCAAGCAATCGTCACCGAAGATGCCAGGAATGTGCGGAAACATTCTCCTGCCTTTGCTGCTATAGGAATGTAGAGAGTTGCGGCCAGCAGCAACAGGAACAAAATCCAGAATAACGGATTGCTTAGCGAGTCTTCAAACAAGAAGGGGGAGACAAAAAAGGTGGCTAGTGTAGCAAGAAAATACAGAACAAAGAAGGCTATCCAGGCCTTGGATACCCAATTTTGCATGCTTTCACGTAACACACCTTCGGTCTTCAATGTCATATATGCTGCTCCGTGCATGGTGAACATCGCAAGACTTAAGACACCAAGCAGAAGCGCATAGGGATTTAACAAATCGGGGAAAGAGCCGGTAAAGACCCCGCTCTTGTCAATAGGGATCCCCCGAAGGATGTTGCCGATCGCCACTCCAAATAATATAGCAGGGACTAGACTACCCAGTCC
>JAUQZZ010000258.1 GCA_030586765.1 Candidatus Brocadiales bacterium
CCGCCTCCCCGTTGCTGCCCATCCATGCCTTACGTTACTATGGCAGGTATACCCGACAGCTCCCATCTCAGGGAGTCTGGACTCCAGCACCCATAATTTTTAAAAAGGAGTTACGATGGTAAACTGCCGGCCATGCAAGATTCTTGCCCTTTTCTTATTCATTGCCTTTTATCAGTATGACGCAAGGGCTGAAACGATTACAGGCAAAGTAAGGAACTCATGGATAAAAAAATTCCCCACAGTAGTCTACGTAGATGAAGTCCAGGGCATGACCTTCACTCCATCAAGACGTTTTGAGATGGACCAAAGGAACAAGGAATTCACCCCCAGGGTACTGCCCGTCCTGATGGGCAGTACCGTGAATTTTTTAAACAGCGATGACATAAAGCACAACATTATGTCCCCTGATGGTGAGCGCTTTGACCTCGGCAGCGTAGGGAAAGGGGTGATACTCTCACATACTTTCAATAACCCTGGGGCGTATACGATATTGTGCAGGGTGCATCCGGAGATGATAGGCTACGTTGTCGTCGTAAAGACCCCCTATTTCGCCGTGACGGACTCCAAAGGTGACTTCAAGCTAGAGGACGTCCCACCTGGTAGGTATACGTTGAAGCTCTGGGGGGAGAAGTTAAAACAGGCCCAATTGCATAAGACCTTTCCTGTAACCGTTGGGGCTGGTAAAGGTGCCTTTGTTGAGGTTGAACCGTAGAACGGGGGTTAGTAGCCGGGGTCTGGGGCAGATAATCTCTCCACGGGTCTGAGGTCTAGCAACAATGAGACCTCTGAAAAACCCCGCTCATTGTCATTCCTTCGGCTTCGCTCAGGCTTGTAGTGAGCGAAGCGAATCTGACGGC
>JAUQZZ010000259.1 GCA_030586765.1 Candidatus Brocadiales bacterium
TGGGCAGACGCAAGACGATAAAGCCCCCGCATAATGTACCTTTTACGATGATAGGTGCTGCCCTCCTGTGGTTTGGCTGGTTCGGCTTTAACGCAGGTAGTGCAGTAGCCGCCAGTGGACTTGCCGCAAGCGCCTGGGCGGTCACCAACACAGCCACAGCCACCGCCGCCTTTTCATGGAATATTATGGAATGGATATTTGACAAGAGACCCACTGTAGTGGGCACTTGTTCAGGGGCTGTAGCAGGTCTGGTGGCTATTACACCAGCATCGGGCTTTGTAGCAGTTATGCCATCCATCGCCATAGGCGCTGGCGCAGGAATCTTCTGTTACTGTTCCGTAAAATGGATGAAAAAGGCCCTGGGTTATGATGACGCCCTGGACGTTGTTGGAGTGCATGCCATGGGCGGGACCTGGGGGGCCATGGCAACAGGTCTCTTCGCTAGTAAGCTTGTAAACCCTGCTGGTGACGATGGCCTATTCTACGGAAACCCTGCCCAGCTGCTGGAACAATGGGTAGGCGTCATATGTACATGGGGATACTCTTGTGCCGTCACAACAGTGCTGCTCCTGTTCATAACGGCAGTAACTCGGGGTGTAAGAGTGCCTGAATCAGAGGAAGTTACTGGTATGGATTTAACCCAGCATAAGGAAATCGCCTATCATTGGTACGAACCAGAAACTACTACGGCTAGATCTTAAGCGTAGATGCAGGACCACAGAAGTTTTTGTGAAGGCTTGATCCTGCAAAGAAAGGAGTAAAGAGTCTGAGTTTATCTAGGTCTTGGGTGGATAAGGCAGAATTCGCCCGATACTAGAGATCCTCGGCTGAAAGAAGCCGTGGGGCTATGTC
>JAUQZZ010000058.1 GCA_030586765.1 Candidatus Brocadiales bacterium
ACGACATGTCGTGCCCCTACAAGGGGCGCCTCTGGCGGCCGCCTTAGGCCTGACTTCGGGGTTTCGCCTTGGCAACGACCAAAGAAACTGTCCGTAAGAAGGTTTTTTAGAGGTTTCTGCCGAGGTAGGTATTGGGGAGGCCCACAGGGGCACCTCAGGCGACCTGTCCGCCTGGGACGGACTACGAGCCTTCTCTATTGGATGAATTCGGCCAATAGAGAAGGTCTGGCTTGCTTACCTCGTGGGCAATACTGGTAAATTTTTCAACAATCTCCTGGTCCCAGTGCTGATGACCGTTAGACTTTTTAAGCACATCCAGGGCATCATCTACAGGATAAGACCGCCTGTAAGGTCTATCGTTGATTAAGGCATCGTAGGTGTCACATACAGCTACTATCCTGGCCAGTAGAGGTATCTGGTCTCCCCTCAGGCCGTAGTAGCCGCAGCCATCCAGTTTCTCATGATGATAGAGGATGATGGGGCATATATCCTTCAGGTTCTTGAGGTTGCCCATGAGGTCAGCCCCTTTTATGGGATGCATCTTCATGAGTTCCCATTCTCTATCGGTGAGCTTACCGGGTTTGTTTAAGGCAGTATCTGAGACAATAATCTTTCCTATGTCGTGCAGGAGTGCCCCTCTTCTTACCGCGTCCAGCTCCTTTTTAGGGAGTCCCATGCGCTGTCCCAGCACAGTAGAATAGTAAGAGACGTTCTGGGAATGATTGGCAGTGTACGGACATCTGGCGTCTAACATGGAGGATAGACTGTAGAGCACCACCTCCACGTTCTCCATATCATCAAGGTATTTCTTGCGCTTGTAAAGGGATTTTACCCTGGTGACCAACTCAAGCTTGTCCACGGGCTTTGTAAGGAAGTCATCTGCCCCAACCTTTATGGCTTTCATACGATTTTCCCTATCCCGGTGAACCGTGATTATTATGACAGGTATTAACCTGGTTTCGCTTGTCACCCTTAGCTGCTGACACACCTCTAGCCCATCCAGAAGGGGCATAGTGATGTCCAGGAGTATAATATCAGGGAGCATCATTCTGGCCTTAAAGAGGGCATCCTCCCCATTATATACCTTTTCCACGCAGCATCCTTCCTCGGAGAGTATGTCCTCCAGGAGCTCCACGGTTGTTATATTGGCATCTCCTACCAATACCCTCGCCCCTTTCAGTTCCTGTTCTTCCATATCTCAACCTCTCCTCTAATGGGAAATTGAGTGAGACCTCTGCAAAAGTACCAAAATGGATAGGCGGCCCCATGCCTGAGGCAGGTTTAGCAACTTTCTAGGGCCGCATTAAACGGGGCTAGAAAGCCCCGCCTATCCAGGTGGAACGACTTTTTCAGAGGTCTTTGAGTGTATAACAAGCGCTCAAGGATAGACCTTTTCCTTCAAGGTAAACTCAAGCTACCTTTTGTGCGGTCTTTAGACTGTCCGTATAAGACAGACCCCCTTCTCAAACTTTATAGAATTTTACCACATATTAATAATTTTTCGAGCATTATAATGCTATTTTCTGTTATTTCTATATGCTTAGTATGTGAAACTCTAGCTAGACGATGGCTCCATCTCCTGAAAGTTCAACGAGGTAAGCCTCGTTGTCTACCTAGGTTTTCGCCAGAGGCATCCTTAGCCTACGGCGACGGAACGCCAGAGGCGAATCTCGCCCGGGGCAGGTCTGTCTGTAGGGGTTCAAAATTTTGAACCCCTACAGGGTCGTCCTCAGGCGGACGCCTCTGGCGCACGTGACCTGCTTGGCTCACCTTTGTGATTAGTCGATGGGACGTATTGTGACTCTTGAAGGGAGAAATACTCCATGGTAGACCTAAGGCACAGTTGTGGAATCTTTGGGGTTTACGGTTGTTTAGATGCGGCAGAGAAGGTTTTTTATGGCCTTTATGCCCTTCAGCACCGAGGGGAGGAGAGCTCGGGGATAGCCGCTGTCAGTGGTGAGAGGTTAATCTGGCACAAGGGTATGGGCCTTGTGGGCCAGGTCTTTAGTCCTGATAACCTTAAGCAGCTCAGGGGTCATGCAGCAATTGGTCACATCCGCTATTCTACTATAGGGCAAAGTTCCTGGCAGAATGCCCAACCCCTGGTGGCAGAGTATTCTAGGGGTCAGGTAGCCCTGGCCCATAACGGTCAACTGGTTAATGCCCTTGAGTTAAGGAGGGCACTAGAGGCTAAAGGTTCTGTATTCCAGACCACCTGCGACAGTGAGATAATCCTCCACCTGATGGCCAGACCAGAGTACTGCCAGGACCTCCCGGGCCTCATGAAGGGCCTAAAAGGGGCCTTTTCCTTGCTTATCCTTACGCCCAAGGAGATGATTGCTGTCAGGGACCCGAATGGTTTTAGGCCCTTGTGTCTGGGAAAGATGGAAGATGGCTATGCCGTGGCCTCAGAGAGCTGCGCCCTGGACCTGGTAGGGGCCGAATACATCAGAGAGATTACTCCTGGCGAGATAGTGCGCATCGACAAGAACGGGATGCAGGCAGAGAGCTTTTCCCCTGCCAGGCCTTCCCATTGCATTTTCGAGCTTATATATTTTTCTAGACCCGACAGCAGAATCTACGGGGAGAATATCCATCTATTCCGTAAGCGCCTTGGGGTAAAGCTGGCGGAGGAGTGCCCGGCCAGAGCCGATATAGTAATCCCTGTGCCGGAAGGTGGCACCGCTGCTGCCATGGGTTACTCCCAGTTCTCGGGTATTCCCCTGGACCGGGGCTTCATCCGCAACCATTATGTGGGCCGAACCTTTATACAGCCCCAGGCAGGCCACCGCTTCCAGAAGGCGGAGATTAAGCTCAATGCTATCGCTGACGTAGTAAAGGGAAAGAGGGTGGTTGTTGTGGATGACTCTATCGTGAGGGGTACCACTTCTAAGAGCCGTTTCGGACTCCTGAGGAAGGCAGGGGCTAAGGAGGTTCATGTCAGGATCAGTTGTGCGCCCCATCGCTTCCCTTGTTACTATGGGATTGATTTCCAATTGAAAGAGGAATTGATTGCAGCAAACCGCTCTCTAGAAGAGATTACAGATTTCTTGGCTGTGGACAGCCTTGGATATCTCAGTATAGAGGGAATGCTGAGCTGTACCTCTTCCCCCAAGGATTACTGTATTGCCTGTTTTGCGGGGAAGTATCCAGTGCCTATAGGGGAGGTTATGAAGAGGGCCCCTGAAGCCCTAGAGGAATGGGAAGAAAAGGCAGGGGAACACGTAATAGTGGTATGAATTGAGACCTCTGCAAAACGATAATAGATCTTGTAAGTTTCCCCTCCCTCGATGGGAGGGGTTAGGGGAGGGTGGTATTCACCCCCACCCAACCCTCCCCCATTAAGGGGGAGGGTACTTTACTCTACACGTTTTCAGTGGTCTCGAATTGAAGGTCTAGAATGCCTCCACTTACATACAAGGATGCAGGGGTAGACATAAATGTCAAGGGGAGGTTTACTGAAGAGATATATTCGGACATGCGCAAGACCTTCGGCCCCAGGGTCATTGAGTGCCCAGGGGGCTTTGGTGGTCTCTTCGCCCTGAACTACGAGAACCGCCTCTTCAAAAGCTACCGCAAACCCGTCCTTGTGGCCTCCACGGATGGCGTGGGTACAAAGCTCAAGATAGCCTTCATGATGGACAGGCATGACACGGTAGGGATAGACCTGGTGGCCATGTGCGTAAATGATATCCTGGTCTTGGGGGCTGAACCCCTTTTCTTTCTGGATTACATGGCCAGCAGCAAGATAGTCCCTTCCAGACTCCATGAGGTGATAAAGGGCATAGTGACAGGGTGCCGTGAGGCAGGTTGTGCCCTCATAGGGGGAGAGACCCCTGAGATGCCCGACTTCTATAGAGATGAAGAATATGATATTGCTGGATTTACAGTAGGTGTGGTGGAAAAAAAGAAAATCATATTGGGCAAGACAATCCAGCCAGGGGATGTGGTGATAGGAATAAGGTCCAGTGGGCTCCATAGCAATGGATTTTCTCTGGTGAGGAGGCTCTTCTTTGACGAGGCCAAGTGGTCGGTCGAACAGCACGTTGAGGAACTGGGCACCACCCTGGGGGAAGAACTCCTCAGACCTACAAAGATATATGTTAAGGCCATTAAGGAGGTGTTGGCACACTATACGGTAAAAAACGTAATTAAAGGCATCGCCCATATAACAGGAAGCGGGATGCCTGGTAATATCCCACGGATACTCCCTGAGGGTTGCCTGGTGAGGATTGAGAAGAAGAGCTGGGACCCTCAGCCTATCTTCAAGCTCATCAAACGCCTGGGGCATATCTCCGAGACGGAGATGTTTAAAGTCTTTAATATGGGCATAGGCATGGTGCTCATAGTAAAGGATTATTACGCCGATTCCATACAAAGGATGCTGAAAGGGGCAGGGGAAGACTCCCTGGTCATAGGTAAGGTCCTACGGGGCAATAGAGGTGTAGAGATAGTTTAAGGTTTTCTGGATTACCTTGCAGCTACATCTTATTAAAGCATGTAGTATGTACGGTTAAGGGTGGCGCAGGGCTTAAGCCCTGCGTTACCCACTAGGTAAGGTCCTGCGGGGCAATACAGGGGCAGAGATAGTTTGAAACCTCTGCAAAAGTTGACATATCCTTTAACCGCCCCATCTCTTGATCGCTTAAGGTAGATTAAGTATCCCCCTCCCTTGATGGGAGGGGGAAGGGGGAGGGTGAGATAAAGCACTTTCTTATCAAATCTTAGTCACCCTCACCCTACCCTCCCCCATCAAGGGGGAGGGAATTTGGGCCCATAGGGTTTACTTTCTATTCGCCTAAGGCGGATAAGGCAGAGCTTTGCCTTACACTTTTCAGAGGTCTCAGTTTAGCTAATTTGTCCTTTTTAGGATTTTTTGGGTTGCTTCTTTAATATCAATTCCACCTGGACCATGGTAGGTATAAAAAGGGTGGGGAGACTCTGTTTAAAAGAATCTGGCATCCAGCGCATGGGTCTAAGGAGCATCTTCAGCCATCTAGGAAGACTTCTCTTTCTCTTGTAGGCATAGAAGTTTATCCTGTTAGCCTGTAAGTTAGGAAACAGGGCCTCAAGGTCTTCTATATTTTCAAAGTTGCGGAGGTGTAGGGTAGGGGGCCTGCGCCTTTCTTTTCTTTGTGCAGAAGGTTTTTCTACAATGGGGGTTTTGTAATCCTCCCTTAGCTGATGAAGCCTTTCCGGGGCCTCATTAAAGGGCGTCTCTACGATTATCCTGCCAGAGGATTTCGTCACCCTGGTCATCTCCCCCGCGATATCCTCTGCTCTTAGGACGTGTTCCAGTACTGCCGCTGATATAACCAGGTCGAATACCTTATCTTTAAAAGGTAATCTTTCTGCAAAACCCGCCACCCTGGCGAGGCCGTCCCCCTTGGTGTATTTCAAATGATAGGGTGAGATATCAAAGGCTACCTTCTTTCCACCTAGAAAGCTCAGGAGTCTTGCCTCACCAGCGCCGACGTCTAGTATGGTAAGGTCCGAGGTAGGGCCGATAAATCTACGCATAGTCTCCATTCTCTTGTGAATTTTGCCTACCGACTTCCACTGTCGTAGGGCAGAGGGCCACTGGAAGATGTGATAACTTAATTTCTCAAGGTAGCCCATCTCAATATATCTTGTTTCCTTAAGGTATACCTCATGGAGGTCTTCGGCTATCTTGTTGTATTGGTCTTGGTATCCCTGGTACAAGTGGTCTTGGAGTACCTTCCTTGAGAAAAGTAGAGGGATTCCATCCTCCAGGGGAAAGACAATTCCACAATCTGTGCATTCTAAGATGGTGCCCCTGTAAAGGAGATCGGAATTACAGTCTGGGCAACATATCAGGTTATGGAGAAAGGCATCCATGAATTGCTTTTGCACCCTTGAACTTTTGAGCCTTTAATCTTTTAGGTAGGTCTTGATGGCATCTACAAATCTGACGGGTTCAAACTGGAAGTCTCTTTTCATGGCTGTTATATCCCCCACGTTATCCCTCCCTAGCATGATTAGTTGTTCCCTGGTGAGCATAGGCTTTGTACAGGTCTTTTCCATGGCGTAAGCCATGGGCCAGGCAGCCGTTACAGGCATATGTATCTTTATCCTCCAGGCCCCCATGACCTTCATAATGGTGTCCAGTATCTCGTTTATGGATAGCTCCTCTGGGCCGCCTAGCTCATAGGCCTGATTAATAAACCTCCCATCGCTGGTAGCGGCTTTGCAGAAGCAGTGGGCAACGTCTCCTACAAAGATGGGTTGCATCTTTACCTTTCCAGAACCTATAACCATCAGGAAAGGCAAGGGAGAGGTTTGTCTGATAATCTTTGCGAACATATTGACGAATTCGTCGTCCTTTCCACAGATTATAGAAGGGCGGAAGACGGTGAAGGGGATACCGCTATTGCGGACGGAAAGCTCCCCCAGCCATTTTGTGGCATGATAGCGGCTTTGGGCCTCTGGTGAGGTGCCCAAGGCACTCATGTGAACAAATTTTTTGACCCTTGCCTTGACGCTGGCGGCTATCATATTAGAGGTTCCCTCTGCATGGAGTCTCTCGAAGGTTACCATGGGAGGTATCTCCCTGATGATACCCACCAGATGGATTACGACGTCTATCCCTTTTAAGGCCCCTTCTAGGGTGGCAGGGTCGGTTACGTCCCCCTCACAAAATTCTACATCCAGGTTCTGGAGTACCTCACGGTTAGAGGTCTTCCTGACCAGGCATCTTACCTCCTGGCCTTCCTGAACCAGCTTCCTTACAATATTTCTTCCTACAAAGCCTGTGCCACCCGTAACCAAAATCATGGGTATGTCCTTTAGGAAGAGGTTAGGAAGAGGTAGGTTGGGAGTTTAATATATTTATAAATATATCAGATATCTCTGGGTCTAGCATCTTTCCCTTTTCGTTTTGTAAGTGTTTTAGGGCTGCTTCCCTGCTGAAGGCCGACCTGTAGGGCCTGATGTTGGTAAGGGCATCGTAGAGTTCTGCTGCCGCAAGAATCCTGGCCCCTATGGGTATATTCTTTCCTTTAAGCTTACTGGGATAGCCAGTCCCATCAAAACGCTCATGGTGATGCATGACGATGGGAATGACAATGTCGTGAATATCGGAGGATCCTGCTATGGAAGAGGTTATTACAGCTACGCTGAGAAGTGGGTGGTTTCGGATTACATTCCATTCAAGGTAGTCCAGGCTCCCAGGTTTATTCATTATTCCCTCAGGTACGCCCATGTTACCCACGTCATGGAGGTAGCAGGCGCAGCTAAGCCAGAAGATGAAGTCCTTTGGGAGTTTTAGCGCCCTGGCTATCTTCACCGCATAGCGTTCAACCGCATCTGAATGTCCTTGAAGATGCGGGTGCTGTTTTTCTGAATCTCTAGAGAGGGCCTTGGCAATTTTTAAGACTTCCTCTTTTGATTTGGGTGCTTCCATAAGTTTAGCCCTATGTAACCTATTAAGTTGCCACCGCTGGCAGGACTCTAGTCCACTATGGCAATAGCCTCAATCTCTACACCTGCATCCCGAGGGAGTCTCGAGGCCTGGAGTGCTGAACGAGCAGGCCTTGAGTCCTTAAAATATTGACTATACACCTCATTAATGGCACTGTAATCCTCTATCCTGGCCATAAATATAGTAGTTTTCACTACCTTATCCAGGGAGGAGCCTGTTGCCTGCAGGACGCCCTTCAGGTTTTCTAGGGCCTGCTGGGTCTGGGCTTTTATATCTCCTTCTACCAGTTTTCCCGTGCTGGGGTCAAGGGGTATCTGTCCGGAGACAAATATGAAGGGACCCACGCGGATACCTTGAGAATATGGGCCAATGGCCTGAGGGACCCTGGTGGTGGAGATTACTTCCTTTTCCCACATTGCTTGTCCTCGGGGGCTCTGATACTATTCATCTTCCAGGCTATCAATGGGTTGGTCCGCCTGAAGCGGATTACCCCCTAGCCCTTGGGCCTGTGATTAATTGTCCTTGAGAGGAGTTCTACTACGTGAAGGGTCTCCACAGGTAGATTTCTAGAGGCGACCATGTCTGATATCTGGAGCATACACCCAGGGCAAGAGGTGGCTACCATATCAGCCCCAACCCTTTCTATAGAGTTTATTTTGTGTTCTCCAATCTTTAAGGACAGGTCCCGGTAGATAATGCTAAAGACGCCTCCACCCCCGCAGCACCTGTCAGGATACTCCATTTCTTTGAATTCAGCGCATCGGCCCAGAACTTCCCTGGGCTCCTTAGTAACCCCTTGTCCCCAGCGGAGGTGGCAGGGGTCGTGATAGGTTACCTTTGTACTTATTGGGTCGGTCTCATAGTGGGTAAACTTCTCTAGGAATACAGAGATATCGTAGACCTTATCGGCCATGGGCTTCCAGGAATCACCCAGGAGACGGAGATATTCCCTTTTTATTGTAAGGGAGCAGGTAGAGCAGGCGGATACAATAGCATCTAGTCCACCTGAGGCGGAGGCCTCAAAAATTGCCCTATTTTTTTCTGCCAGCTTCCGGGCTGCAGTAGTATCTCCCAGGGAGAGGGCAGGGATTCCGCAGCAGACCTGCTCCGAGGGTATCACCACCTCTATATTGAGATGGTTTAGTACCTTTACGAGGGCCTCCGCTATATTAGGATAGACGTAGTTGGTAAGACAGCCCACAAAGAATCCTACACGCATCTCAGGGTTCGACAGTTTTTGTGTATGCTGGAACCTGTTTAGAGTGGTTCTTCTGGCCAGGGGCGGCACCCATCTCTTGCCCATAAAGAATAGTGGGAGATGGCGCATGGTGCCCCGCCTCTTGCCAGGAATGAGTTTCTGGAAGAGGGAGGCCATCTTAATTGTAAGGTCGAAGAGCCGTCTCCGAGGCAGCAAAACCCTCAGTACAAAACGGGCCATAGGTGGGATGCCCATATTCTTCTCTATGCCCTCCAGAAGGGCATTTATTATCAGATTAAAATCCACACCAGAGGGGCAGCAGGCCTGACACCGCAGGCATTTCTTGCAGGAATAGATATAGTCCCTTAATTCCTTAGAATAGAAGATTTCCCCCTGGAATATGGCCTCTGCCAGGCTTATCCTGCCCCGGGCCACACGGGTTTCGTCGCCTACTTCGATAAAGACAGGACAGACGGAGCGGCATTTACCACACTTGGCACATTTAAGTATCTCTCTTTTTGCCTCTTCTGCGCTCATATAATTAAATGATAATTAATTTGACATAGATTATCAAATGAATTTGGAACTTGAGACCTCTGAAAAAGTCGCTCCGCCGGGATAGGCGGGGCTTTCTAGCCCCGTTTACGCGGCCCTGGAAAGGGCCGCCTATCCAATTTTATTACTTTTTCAGAGGCCTCGAGTTTTATCGCAGAGGTATGGTGCAAAAACTTATTATAAAAAAAGTCCGGAATAAATACAATATAAATGCCCATTTGTCAATGGTTTTTGGCTTTCTAAGCAGTGGATAGAGACCACAGAACTCTTTGGGTACCGCAGGGTCATGCCAGAGGCAGATTCGCCTCGGGCGAACTTGAGCCCTGCGGTAGTGACAGTCAAAAACCTAACCTAGAGAAGACTTACAGGATAATTTATCTGCATCATTTGCACTAGTTATAGACATAGGCAACCGTTAAACAAGGTGTTATATATCATCTCCACGAGGAGGTCTCCATTCCCCTTGACAAAATGAACCCAGATTGATAACATCTCTCGGAGAACTTGCCCAAGCTTGAGGAGTCTATGGCAACTGATGCTCAATGGCATGGGCAGAAGGTGCCAAGCCCCATTTGGGGGAAAGCGGGGTTTGTAAGGGATGTAGAACGATTAAGAACGTGAAAAGGGATCAAGTAGTTTGGAACGTTTTGAAGCCCTTTTTGCGTTCCATCCTGAGACTCTTTTGGAATTAGGCAGGTTTTTGACCCGCCCGCAGCCTGCTCCCAAGGAGCGGACCAGTTCATATCCAATTCATTCCTGAGGCTTAGGATTTTTCATTTTCTCCCTTTATTTTGTAAGGCTCATTATGCGCTTGCTACGTTCCTAAAACGCCGGTTATGAGTGTAAGAGAACTTTTTTATTTATTGAATGTCTGTTTTCTGCTTGGGGCCGTAGTGAGTCTCGGTCTAAGCCGGTACCCAAAGGCAAGTAGCCTTCTTTCTAATGCCTTCACCCTTATGGGTTCTTTATGCGGGCTATTGTTGTCTTTCCATATCTTAGGTTATGGAGAAAGCTTAGCTATTAAAGGCCCTAAACTTATCCCATGGGTTGAATTTAGTTTCTTCGTAGATGGGTTGGCTGCCTTTTTTGTACTAGTGGTGTCCATCCTGTCGCTCGCCTTTTCCTTATATTCCTTAGGTTACAACCAGGGATATTACGGTAAGAGTGTAGGATTTCTTGGTTTTCTTGCTAACCTGTTTCTACTTTCTATGGTATGGGTATTAAGCGCAAACAATGCCCTTGCGTTCCTCATTTTCTGGGAGCTGATGACCCTGGTCTCCTATTTCCTTGTTGTTTATGAGTACGAGGAAGAGGAATCTGTGAGGGCGGGATTAATCTACCTAATAATGGCCCATGGAGGTACAGCCCTTATAACGGTCTCCTTTCTTATCTTATACAAGCTTACAGGTTCTTTTAGTTTCGATGCCTTTCGCACAGCCGGTGGTGGACTGCCTGCTTATATAAGGGACATTATCTTTGTTTCTTCCTTCCTTGGCTTTGGCACAAAGGCAGGGATTATCCCACTCCATATCTGGCTTCCAATGGCCCACCCTGCCGCCCCTTCAAATATATCGGCCCTTATGTCTGGGGTC
>JAUQZZ010000059.1 GCA_030586765.1 Candidatus Brocadiales bacterium
ATCTCTAATTCATCTAAATAGGCCATCTGTTTCAGGAAAAGGGCTTGCCCTTTCAGCCCTTCTACACTGTCATCACCAGGGGCGGAGATTAGTGCTCTTAAAGACTTTCTCTCAGGAATATTAAGATTTCTCCTGATGTTCCTTACAGCCCGTACTATACCCTGGAGCCTCTCCATGATTACCTCAACCTCAGGTTCTCTAGCCTCGGCCTGGGGCCATTGGCTGAGGACTATGCTATCCTCAGGGAGACCATCGCCCTTTAAACTACGCCTTAGGGCCTGCCATATCTCTTCTGTGAGAAAGGGCGCGAAGGGATGAAGGAGTTTCAAGGTCTTCTGGAAGATATGGAGGAGTACAGAGAGGGCCGTCTCTTTATCTTTCTGGTCTAGAGGTTCGTATAAACGCGGTTTTGCCATCTCTAGATACCAGTCGCAGAGTTCGTGCCAGAAGAAATCGTATACTGTACGCAGGGCATCGTTAAACCTGAATTTTTCCAGGGCATCGGTAGAATCAGAGATAGCACCATTTAGTCGGCTGATGATCCACGTATCCTCAAAGGTCAGGGTGTCTTTCCTAAGGTTTAGAGGTTCTGAAAGACCTTCCAGGTTCATGAGTATGAATCTTGTGGCATTCCATATCTTATTAGTAAAATTTCTGCCCATCTCGAACTTACTCTCCGAGAGCTTTATGTCCTGGCCCTCGGTGGTGAGGAGGAGGAGGGACATCCTCACGGCATCTGCCCCGTAGCGTTCTGTCATGTCCAGGGGGTCTATCCCGTTACCCAGGGACTTACTCATCTTCCTGCCCAGTTCGTCTAGTATAGTGCCGTGGATGTACACCTTGTGAAAGGGCACTGCCTGGAGTAACTCGAGGCCCATCATGACCATCCTGGCCACCCAGAAATAGATTATCCCTCTATCCGTTACCAGGACGCTGGTGGGATAGTGAGTACGGAGCTCAAGGGTATCCTCAGGCCAGCCCAGGGTGGAAAAGGGCCAGAGGGCTGAGCTAAACCAGGTATCCAGTACATCTTTATCCTGTTCCAGGTTCTTGTTGTTACACTGGGCACAGGTCTTTGGGGCCTCTCTGGAGACGTTTATCTTTCCACAATCTTTGCAGTACCAGGCAGGGATACGGTGTCCCCACCAAATCTGGCGGGATATACACCAATCTCTCACATTTTCTAGCCAATTGAGATAAACCTTGGTCCACCTGTCGGGGTAGAAGGTTACAAGGCCCTGCTGTGTAGCCTCCATGGCTGCCTGAGCCAGGGGCTTCATCTTGATAAACCACTGGTCAGAGAGATAGGGTTCTATTACCGTATGGCAGCGGTAGCAGTGGCCAACAGAGTATGTGTAGGGGATACTGCGCACAAAGAGCCTCTTCTGCCGCAGTTCCTCTACCAGGGCCTCCCTGCACTCAAATCGGTCCATACCTGCAAACTCCCCGGCATTTGAGTTCATTGTCCCGTCTTCTTTCATCACTGTTATGGGGGTTAGTCCGTGTCGGAGGGCCATCTCGAAGTCATTGGGGTCATGGGCAGGGGTGACCTTTACTGCCCCTGTGCCAAATTCCCTGTCCACCATTTCATCTGCGATTATAGGTATTTCCCTTTCCACGATGGGTAGTATCAGGGTCTCACCGATGAAGTCCTTGTACCTGTCATCCATGGGGTGCACAGCCACGGCTACATCCCCCAGCATGGTCTCTGGCCTGGTGGTGGCTATGGTTACGCTGAGGTGTGGCTCATCCTTGAAGGGGTATTTGAAGTACCAGAGGGAACCTTCGTGGGTCTCATGGTCTACCTCATCATCGGCTAGGGCGGTACAACACCTGGGGCACCAGTTGATGATGTATTTACCCTTATAAATAAGCCTCTTTTCCCACAGGCGCACAAAGGCCTCTCGAACGGCCCTGGAAAGGCCCTCGTCCATAGTAAATCTCTCCCTCTCCCAATCGCAGGAACTTCCAATCTTTTTGAGCTGCTTTGTGATGGTGGAGCCATACTCCTCTTTCCACTTCCATACGGTCTCCAGGAACTTCTCCCGTCCTATCTCTTCCCTCTTCAATCCCTTTAGAAGGAGCTCCCTTTCCACCACATTTTGGGTAGCTATCCCTGCGTGGTCTGTACCAGGCATCCAGAGGGTGTTGTAACCCTGCATCCGCTTCCACCGTATTAGTACATCCTGGAGGATGCAGTTTAGGGCGTGCCCCATGTGGAGTACACCAGTAATATTGGGAGGCGGTATGACGATAGTAAAGCTCTTCCTCTTCTGGTCGGGTTCGCTGTGGAAGTATCTGTGCTCCTCCCAGAAGCTGTACCACTTGTCCTCTACTTCCTTGGGGTTATATTTTGGGGATAATACTATGGTCATCTCTAGGGGTGTCTGGCCACTTCCCTTTGGGACTTTAGGGACCTTTCTTCGTCTTTTAAGAGTTTATATTCTATACTATCCACCAGGGCCTCCCAGCTGGCCTCGATGACATTTTCTGATACACCCACTGTGCCCCAGAGGTCCTGGTGGTCTTGAGACTGGATAACAACCCTTACCTTGGCCGCAGTACCCTCTTTAGGGTCTATGACCCTGACCTTATAGTCCACCAGGCGCATCTCCTTAAGGCTGGGGTAGAATTTTTCCAGAGCCTTTCGCAGGGCAGCGTCCAGGGCATTTACTGGGCCGTCTCCCTCTGCTGTGGCGGGCCTCTTTACACCGTCAGGCGTAACAATCTCTACTGTAGCCTTGGTTGTTAGACTCCACTGACGCTTTTCCACTATGGTGCGGTAGCCTTCCAGGTCAAAAAAGCTCTTGTACCTTCCCAGGGCCTTTTTCACCAGTATCTCGAAGGAGGCCTCTGCTGATTCATAGTGATACCCTTGGTGTTCCAGTTCCTGGACCTGTTTTAGTATCTGCCGCATCAACTCCTTGTCATGGGTTATATTGTATTTCTCTACCTTGGCAAGGATGGTGGCGCTACCCGATAGTTCAGAGATAAGGATGCGCCTCTCGTTTCCCACGCTCTCTGGGGCTATGTGTTCATAGGTAGCACGATGTTTCCTTATAGCGTCCACGTGGAGACCGCCCTTGTGGGCAAAGGCGCTGTAACCCACGAAAGGTTGATTAGTTCTGGGTGGAAGATTAGCCACCTCATTTACGTATCTAGATATCTCTGTTAGCTTCTTAAGTCTTGTCTCATCCAGGCAGGGAAAACCCTTCTTCAGGGCGAGGTTGGGGATAACAGAACAGAGGTCTGCATTACCGCAGCGCTCCCCAAATCCGTTTATAGTGCCCTGGACATGACGGACGCCAGCATCTACTGCCGCCAGGGTATTGGCTACGGCCAGGTCACAGTCGTTATGGGCGTGGATACCCAGAGGCACCTTTACGTGACCCCTTGCCTTTTTCACTGCCTCTTCAAGGTCTGCAGGGAGGCATCCACCATTAGTATCACAAAGGACCAGGGTGTCAGCCCCTGCGTCTTCTGCCACCTTCAGGAGTTTCAAGGTGTACTGAGGATTGTGTTTATAGCCATCAAAGAAGTGTTCCATGTCCACTATGGTCTCTCTGCCATGGGACTTGAGAAATTTGATGCTGTCGGAAAGCATCCTCAGGTTATCCTCCAGGGAGACCCTGAGCACCTCTCTAACGTGGAGGTCCCAGCTCTTGGCTACTATGGTGGTAACAGGAGTTTCAGCCTTGAGAAGGGCCTGGAGCCCAGGGTCTTCCTCAGGCTTTTTATCTGCCCTTCTGGTACTGCCAAAGGCGGCTATCCTGGCATGGCGCAAGGTATGGGAACTTATCTCCTTGAAAAAACCCTTGTCCTTGGGATTTGAGGCAGGATAACCTCCCTCGATGTAGTCCAGGCCTAGCTCGTCGAGTTTTAGGGCGATACTAATCTTGTCCTGCGGGGAGAAGGAGACCCCTTCTGCCTGGGTACCGTCTCGTAATGTAGTGTCGTAAAGGGTAATCTTCTTCATAAAGGTTAATAAGACCTCTGCAAAAGTATAGGTAGACCCTTCGCTACGTTCAGGGCAAGGTTTTATTCCCTCCCCCTTGATGGGGGAGGGTGGGGTGAGGGTGAATACCACCCTCCCCTAACCCCTCCCATCAAGGGAGGGGGAGACTAAATGGCCCAACAAGTCGACTTTTCCAGAGGTCTCCTTAGTATTGGACTACGCTCTTACCTTGTCCAGCTCAAAGGCCTTGTGCACGGCGCGCAGGGCCTGCTCCGCCTGGGCCTCGTCGATGACACAGGATATCTTTATCTCCGAAGTGCTTATCATTTGAATATTTATCTTTTCGTCGGCCAGGGTGCTGAACATCTTCTCCGCCACCCCGCAGTGGCTGCGCATCCCTATGCCAACTACGGAGAGCTTCGCTATCTTGCTATCGGAGCTGATTTCCTGGGCACGTATCTCCTCATTTATCCTCTTTGTGGCCTCTAAGGCTGCCTTAAGCTCTGCCTTGGGTACGGTGAAGGTTATATCGGCAAGGCTGTGGGAGCTTATGTTCTGGATTATCATGTCTACATTGACATTACTCCTGGCTAACTCCTTAAAGATTTTGGCGGCCTGGCCAGGTCTATCTGGGACACCGCGAATGGTTATCTTTGCCTCATCTTTCGTTACTGCTGCACCGCTGACTACTACATCCTCCATCTCTTTAACCTCCCCACATACTATGGTCCCTGCAGAGTTATTAAAGCTTGGCCTCACCCTCAGAGGCACATTGTATTTCTTGGCGAATTCTATAGAACGGGCCTGCATCACCTGGGCGCCAAGGCTTGCTAGCTCCAGGAGCTCGTCGTAAGAGATTCTATCTAGTTTCCTCGCCTGAGGGACTATTCTTGGGTCTGCCGTGTATATACCATCTACGTCGGTAAATATATCGCAGAGGTCTGCCTTGAGCAGGGCCGCAAGGGCTACTGCGGTGGCGTCAGAACCGCCTCTGCCCAGGGTGGTGATGTTATTATAGGCATCCACCCCTTGGTAGCCAGCTACCACTACAATTCTGCCCTTGTTCAATTCCTCCTTTATCTTCTTGGTATTGATAGTAAGGATTCTGGCCTTTGTGTGGTGGCTGTCTGTCACAATGCCCACTTGGGCGCCAGTGAAGGATATGGCCTCGTAGCCCATGGCATGGATGGCCATGGCCATTAGTGCTATAGAGACCTGCTCTCCCGTAGAAACGAGCATATCCAGTTCCCTGGCAGCGGGGTTGTCGGTAATCTCATGGGCCAGGCTGAAGAGCTCGTCTGTGGTCTGCCCCCTGGCAGAGACTACCACTACCACCTGGTTGCCTTCCCGATAGGTCTGGACGACCCTTTGAGCGGCCCCTTTTATCCTCTGGGCGTCTGCCACAGAGGTACCACCAAATTTTTGCACAATAAGGCCCATCTATCTTTACCCATTATTATACATAAAGGAGGGCAAGATTTAAATTTAAATCAAACAAGGGCGGTTGTCAATACGCATGTAACAGGGAGTTGGGATGGGTTATCTTGCATCTTTTAGAAATGCTAATTCTTACTTCTTTGCAGATTTCTCTCCCAGGGCCCTGGATTTCAGGGTGGCGGCCTCCACGGCCTCTATCAGGCAGGCCCTCAGGCTTCCTTTTTCTATGGCATGGAGCCCTTCTATAGTAGTGCCTCCAGGGGAGGTAACTATCTCCTTAATCTGCGTGGTTTGGTAACCGCCTTCCAGGACCATCTTTGCGGTGCCCAGGAGGGTCTGGGCGGCTAGCTTTGTAGAGACATCTCTGGGTAGGCCCATCTTTACCCCGCCATCGGAGAGGGCCTCAATAATCACAGCGGCATAGGCAGGGCCGCTTCCACTAAGACCTGTGACGGCATCCAGATGTCTTTCTTCTAGGAGGAAGGACCTTCCCATAGAGTCCAGTATCTTCCCTGCCAGTTCTCTGTCCTGGGTTGTGGCGTTCTTCCCTGGTGAATAACCTGTGGCCGCTTCTCCTACTATACAGGCGGCATTGGGCATGACCCTTATTACACGGGAACCCTCTTTCAGACAACCCTCCAGAAAGGTGGTAGTAATACCCGCGGCTATGGAGATTAATAGATGCCTTTCAGGCCTTACATCCTCCTTTATCTGCCTTAGGACTTCTCCTACCTCATTCGGTTTTACGGCCAGAAGGATGACCTCAGACCTCTGTGCCACTTCTAGATTGTCCTTGGCTACCTTTACCCTCAACTCCTTTTCCAGGGCCTTACATCTCTCCTTACTTATGTCACTGATAAAGAGACTCTCAGGTTTAACCAGCCCTGCCTTGAGGATGCACCTCAAGAGTGCCTCGCCCATCTTCCCTGCGCCGATAAGGCCTAGCTTCTGCTTAAGCATAGGAGACCTCCTGATTATAGCTCCACCTTCATGCCCTGGGCCATTTTTATCTCCCTGGCATAGTTTATTGTCCAGGCTGTGCGGTGGGTTACCACGTCTATAAGGGTGCTGGCAGAGGGGAGTCCTGTGCCACTCTTCTTCACCCCACCAAAGGGCAGATGCACCTCTGCTCCTATGGTGGGTAGGTTCACATAGCCTAATCCATAATCGCACCTATCCCGTATCTCTCGGGCCTTTCTGTAGTCCTCAGTGATTACTGAGAGGACCAGGCCATACTCGGTGGCATTATGCACCTCTATGGCCTCCTCCAGACTTTTAACAGGGATGACGGCCACGTGGGGACCAAAGACCTCCTCTGTCAGGACACGGCTCCTGTGGTCGTGTTTCTTCCTGTAGATAAAGGGGGAGAGGAAATATCCCTTTCCATATTCAGGGCCTGTTAGTCTTCCGCCCTCCAGTAGCACCTCAGCCCCTTCCTTCTTGGCAAGGTCATTGTAACTGAGGACCTTTTTTAGTTGTGACTCGTTGATTACAGGGCCCATGAAGACGTTGGGGTCCATGGGGTCACCTATCCTCATCCTCTTAGAGAGTTCTACAAAGCGCTTCTCAAACTCCTTTTTTACCTTCTCATGGACAATGATGCGACTGGCAGCGGTGCACCTCTGCCCTGAGGTCTTGAAGGCGCTGATAACGGCTCCATTAACAGCGAGATTCATGTCCGCATCATCCAGGACTATAAGGGCGTTTTTTCCCCCCATCTCGCAGGCGCACATCTTCTCAGGGTATTCTGCACAAACCTTCCTTATCTCTTGCCCCACCTCGGCAGAGCCCGTAAAGAGCACTACCACCGTTTCGGGATGTCTCACCAGAAACATCCCGCACCTTTCTCCACTACCGTAGACAATGTTGATTACTCCAGGCGGGAACCCTACCTCCTGGATGCACTCTGCCAGGCGGTGGGCTATGCAAGAGGTCTCTTTAGAAGGCTTGAACACCACGGTGTTGCCCTCAGCTACAGAAGGAGCCATGAGCCACCAGGGTATGGCAAAGGGGAAGTTCCAGGGTGTTATGACGGCCACTACCCCCTTGGGTTTGCGCCTCATAAAGGAGTCCTTTTCCGCAATCTCTGAGGCCACTACGTCCCCCATAGGCATCCTTACCGTGCCGAAGACATACTGGAGCATGTGGATGCCTTCAGTAACCTCTGCCCTGGCCTCACTTATAGCCTTCCCCACCTCTTTGGATACTAAGGCAGATAGGCCCTCTTTCTCCCTCTTCAAGACCTGAACCAGGTTATCAATGTATTCGCCCCTGCGTATCCTGGACAGGCTCCTCCAGTCTGGAAAGGCCTTGCTGGCTGCTTTAACAGCCTCGTTTATGTCCTTCTCCTCTGATTGGGGGAATACCCCCAGGACTTCGTCTGTATTAGCAGGGTTTTTCTTCTCAAAGGTTTCGCCTTTGGTTTCGATAAATCGACCATTTATGTAATTTTTCCCCTTTATCATGGAACTTCACCTAAGAAAGATAAAATTAAGAAAGTAATCGCCCTTGAGGGGCTATATCATATAAAAAGGTACCTAGAATGGCTAGTGAAAAACCTTTAGATTTGCTTCGCTCACTACATGCTTTCATTTGACTCTTAAGAAAGCCCTACGCTATAATTATCCTAACCCAATGATGACAATTGGAATAGAGACTTCCGGGCAGGTGGGCAGTGTTGCTGTGTGCGAGGACGGTAAGGTCCTGGCGGAAAAATACTTCGAGAAGGGCATGCGCCACGGCAGAGAACTATTGCCGTCCCTTAAGACGATGTTTCAGGAGCTGGGCTGGTCAACGGAGAAGGTGGACCTAATAGCAGTGAGTCAGGGCCCTGGTTCTTATACAGGCCTGAGGGTGGGCATTACCTGTGCCAAGACCCTGGCCTATGCCCTTAAGAGGCCTTTGGTGCCTGTGCCTACCATGGACGTCCTGGCAGAGAACGTCCCCCCGGGTGATGTGGCCATATGTCCTATACTGGATGCCAGGAGGAATCAGGTCTATGCCTGTATATATAAGCCCGGTGGAAGAGCGCCGGGTTATAAGGTAGGGGCTTCGTCTCTGGCCCTGGGCCTGTGGCACAAGGTTTCGGATTACCTGGTTATAACCCCTAAAGAACTTGTTGGTATATTGCCTAGTCCTGTATTGGTATTTGGGGATGGGGCGTTTCTTTATAGGGATATCTTTCTCCAGGAGGGGATAATCTTTGGTAGTGAGGAGATGGGGATTCCAGCGGCCAGGGTAGTGGCCAGATTGGGAGCGGAGGCCTTCAGGAGGGGCACTAGCTGCGACCCCGTCCAATTGCAACCCCTGTACCTCAGGAAGTCCGAGGCAGAAGAGAAGTGGAAGGCGCCGAAAAGGACTTAACTTGTCAGTCTTGATTGTCCCTTTTGGGTCTTTTCCTTTTTATCCTTCAAGCGCTTCAGTCTAAATACGTCTTCCCTGGCCCTCTCTTCCAGGGTGTCTCTGATAAAGCGCACCTGCTGGGTTAGGTTAGGGATTAATATCTGCTCCAGGGCGTTTACCCTGCGAGAGGTCTTGCGAATCTCCTGTCCCAATTTCTTGAGCTTTATCTCCACAGGTGCCATATTTATTATAAGCTCCACCACTGCCTCAAACTCTGAGGCCGTATTATCTATCCTGGCACTGGTGCTGGTGATGGAATAGCCCCTTTCAAAGAGGGAGCGGGGCGCCCGTTCACTCTTGACCTCGGGAATCTTTATACCCCAGATATTCTTCTCCTTTATGTCTATGGAGATGTCCTTGGCATAGGCAAAGGCAGCAGATTCTACCTGCTCTGTGCCATCCACTGCCAGAGACATTATCAGGGAGGCCATGGCCTTATCAAGCTCTTCCTGGGTGCGTTCCCTTGCGGCCAGAAGGGGCTGAACCTCGTCCATGAATTCCTTTAGCAGGGCATCCCTTTTCTTCTTCAAGAGGTCTGCCCCCTGCTGGGCCAGCTTTATCTGTGCCTTCCTCTGGAGGAGGTTCATCCTGGTTGGGCTTACTGGCTCCATGGTCTAATATTTCTCCTCCTCTTTGTGGTAGGGAGAGTGGGCCTCTTCCACCGTCTCCGGGAAATACTTAGAGATTACCTTCTTATTGACACGGCGGAGTTCACTCTCAGGGAAGATTTTCAGCAAGCTCCAGGCCAGGTTCAGGGTATCCTGGACGCTCCTGTTAGTATCACCCTGGCCTATATAAACCCTCTCAAAGGCCTCAGCAAAGCTAAGGTATTTCTTATCTGGGGCGCTCAGGGCCTCTTCCCCTACGATAGCAATAAGCCGCCTGAGGTCAAGCCCACGGGTATAACAGGCATAAAGTTGGTCAGTTACTTGACGGTGGTCTTCCCTGGTCTTACCCTCCCCTATGCCGTTGTTCATTAACCTGGATAGGGAGGAGAGGGCATCTATGGGGGGATAAACGCCCAGGCGGTGGAGGTGTCGGCTAAGGACTATCTGGCCCTCTGTGATGTATCCTGTCAGGTCAGCAATAGGGTGAGTAATATCGTCATCAGGCATGGTAAGGATAGGTATCTGGGTGATAGAGCCTTTCTTACCATTTATTCTGCCAGCTCTTTCATAGATGGAGGCCAGGTCGCTATACATGTAGCCTGGGTAGCCCCTTCGTCCTGGTATCTCCTCCCTGGCAGTGCTTATCTCCCTCAAGGCCTCACAGTAGTTGGTCATGTCCGTAAGGATTACCAGTACGTGGTAATCATGCTCAAAGGCCAGGTATTCTGCCGCAGTCAGGGCGCAGCGTGGGGTTAGTATCCTCTCAATGGTGGGGTCATCAGCCAGGTTCATGAAACAAAGGGCCTTACCCATGGCTCCTGATTCCTCAAAGCTGTGGAGGAAGAAGGAGGCCTCACGCTGGGTTATACCCATGGCGGCAAAGACCACCACAAACTGGCTCTCCTCCCCTGGGACAGTAGAATACCTCAAGATCTGGCTGGCCAGTTCATTGGCAGGGAGACCTGCCCCTGAGAATATAGGGAGCTTCTGTCCACGAACCAGGGTATTGTTCCCGTCGATGGCAGAGATGCCTGTTTGGATGAACTCGTTGGGCTTTGCCCTGGAGGTGGGGTTTATGGGTATGCCTATTATCTCTATCCTCTCCTCAGGGATTATGGCAGGGAGGCCGTCTATGGGCTTTCCCCCACCACTGAAGATACGCCCTACCATATCACGGCTTACAGTGAGCCTGGCCACCTCTTCCTTTAGCTTCACAGCGGTTTCCGCCACATCCAGGCCAGCGGTCTGCTCAAAGACCTGGAT
>JAUQZZ010000260.1 GCA_030586765.1 Candidatus Brocadiales bacterium
CTGCCTGCTTAGACCTGTATCTGCTCACATCAAAGAGGCTGACAGGCCTTATCCCTGAAAGGCCCCTTTTTAGACCATCCCAGAAGCCCTCTTTGCCTGTGCCAATAGGGCTGATAACACCAATACCCGTTACTACAACTCGATTATCCATGGTTAGCTGCTGGAAACGGATGGAGAAAATCTTTCATATCGCCTAAGGATTTAATTAAGAAACTTCTTCACTACCAGACAACTATTATTACCGCCAAAGGCGTATGCTGTATTTAGGGCAACATCAACGCGATGTTCTCGCTTTACGTTAGGGACGTAATCCAGGTCGCACTCGGGGTCTTTTGTGGTATAGTTTATGGTGGGTGGGACGACGTCGTTGGAAACTACCAAGGCACAGGTGATGGCTTCTATGGCGCTGGCGGCCCCCATGGTGTGACCCATCATAGACTTTATGGAACTTACTAGAAGCCGCTTGGCATATTCATTAAATACCTTCTTTATGGATATGGTTTCTGCCTTGTCATTAGCAATGGTACCTGTGCCGTGGGCGTTAATATACTGGACATCCTCAGGCCTGATACCGGCATTCTTCAAGGCCTTCTTCACAGAAGACACTACGCCGTCACCTTCAGGATGAGGGGTGGTAATGTGATAACTATCGCAGCTCAGCCCGTAGCCTATTATCTCCGCATAGATATTTGCCCCTCTGGCCAGGGCCTTATCCAGGGGCTCCAGTACTAGTATGCCAGCACCCTCACCAATGATCATACCCTTGCGATTCTTATCAAAGGGCTGACATACATCCGGTGCCACGGCTCCCAGACGGGTAAAGCC
>JAUQZZ010000261.1 GCA_030586765.1 Candidatus Brocadiales bacterium
AAGATTAACTGGCTGGCACGGACGGTTTAGCCCCAGGAGAGGCAACTTTCTGAGCCTTTTCCTGGTTAGGTGTAGCAGGCAAAAATTACCTCTTGACAGTGGACAGACAGAGGAGTTAAAATTCTGAAAGTTTTTCTACGGGTGTCCATATTTACGTGGACTAATAGGGAAGATGGTGTGAGGCCATCACGGACCCGCCGCTGTATTCGGTGACGAACGCTGCAATTTACCACTGTCCGCTTGTGGCGGATGGGAAGGCGCAGTCAGTAGGATGACCCGATAGTCAGAAAACCTGCCTGTAGAGACTTATAGACTTCATACTGGTATTCCTCGTGGTTAGGGAGGCATGAAGTGTTGCATGAGATTAGCCCGTATCTTCTTTTCGTTTGCGTGAAGAGGATGCGGGTTTTTTGTTGGGAGGAAAAGCCGGGGACATAAACTAATTAAAAACTGAATTTGTGCAAGATGTAAGGGAAGGCAGTTATAAATCTGCCGCTGCCCCGCAACTGTAACGGGGACGAAACCTGTATGCATGCCACTGTCCGTTTGTGGCGGATGGGAAGGCGCAGGGAGTAGGATGAACCGGTAGCCAGGAGACCTATCTTGCACGTTAACGTCATCCCGTTTCCGAGGGGAAAGGAGGGTAGTCGTGCGGTATATCTTCTGCTGCATAATCTGTTTGCTCGTTTTTTCCGGCACCGTGCAGGCAAGTGTTAACGATAGTGAAGTAGGCCTCCAGGATCTGATGGAGGAGATTAAGTCCATGAAGGCGCAATTAAGTAGTAATGAGGAAAAGGTGAAGGCCATGGAGG
>JAUQZZ010000060.1 GCA_030586765.1 Candidatus Brocadiales bacterium
TATCAAAGATGACTTGGCAAGAGAAAGAATAAATGTGCTAGAAGAACAAGAAGAGGATGTCCCAGAATATTTATACAAATCAGGTCGCTGCGCAGTAGCACACGCTTACTTTGAGCCAATCGTCGACCCAGATGATGCCAAAGATCAGCTACGCTTATCACAAGACATCTGGCTAATCAAAGCGATAGCGGAATTTTTGATTGAAACCAACTTGAAGGTATCAAGATCAATAATTGGCTAGTTTGTACGCACCATTTTAAAAATGCCAAATTATCGCCGCGCATATATTGGAGGTGGCACTTACTTCTTTACAGTCGTAACATATAATCGAAATAAGATATTACACTTAGAGGAGAATCGAGAAAATCTAGAGACATCCATTAAAGAAGTTTACAAAGAATACCCATTCTTCATTGACTCATGGGTCCTTTTGCCAGACCATATCCATTGTATATGGATGTTACCACGAGGCGATGACAACTTTTCAATCCGTTAGCAATTGATAAAACGTGGATTTACCATGAGGTATAACAAGGCTATAAATGAAACATGGGCAACTAGTGAATCTCGCAAAAAGAGGGGTGAACAAGCTCTCTGGCAAAGGCGGTTTTGGGAGCACCTGATTAGAGATGAGAAAGATTTGGAGAGACATTGCGATTATATCCACTATAACCTGGTAAAACATGGCTACGTGGCAGCACCCAAGGACTGGCAGTTTTCCACCTTTCATGAGTTTGTCAAAAGAGGCGTTTACGACATTGATTGGGGTGCCATGGGTGAAATTATGTTAGACGACCACATAGGAAACGAATAACAATTGGTGCGTCCAGACGCACCCTACATGATTAGACATTCAAAAGCAATAAAAGCCCTGGCTAAAAGAGTCAATCTACTATAAAATATATTTGTTGTTAAGGGTTTGAAACTCTGCAGAGGTTAAAAAAATGGATAGGATAATTGCAGTTCTATTACTTGTAGGTATGATTGCCTTTATCAGCCTCAGCCAGCCCCAGGATTCCCCTGATATGGTAGTGGAGAAATACCTTAAGGCTGTCAGGGCCAGTGACTATGAGAGGGCATATACCTTTATCTCTAAGTCCGATACCACGATTATTGATTGGCTGGAACTCATAAGGTACATAAAACAGGTAGCCCCTCCGCAGCTAGCCACCCTCATTGACATTGCCCACTGCGCCACCAGGCAGGAGATAGTGAAGACTGCTGTGGAAGGCGACACTGCTGTGGTAGAAATCCACTCCGTGGTCCCTGACATGGAAGAAACCCTGAAGGTTACCCACAAGGTGGAGGAGATAAAGTCCCTCCTGGCCCAGGGTGCACTACCCATGAGAGAGAGACTAGGGGCCTGCGAACTAGTAGTAGAAGAAGGGGTGTGGAAGATATCCATGGTCAGGGGCGTCTCTGCTGGTCAGGCCGCAGAGATTGCTACTGACTTAGCGGAACAAATCCTGGGAAAAGATGAGGCCGAGAGGCTAGCCCAAAAGATCAAGGAATTTGGACAGAGAAGGGCTGAAGGGACATAAGGTATAAGCCAATACTATTTGTCATTCTGAGCGAAGCGAAGTCACGCTAGAGGCGGATTCGCCTTCGGCGAAAATCTAGCATTTTAGAGGACTGTAGGGCAACCCTTTAGGGTTGCTCTATGCAAGGCTAAAGCCTTGCCCTACAATCTTCCCACCTTAGGGGCTTCACTCCTCCGTTGAACCACAATCAACGACCATGAAGGTCGTTGTCTACCTCCGCCTTAGGGGTTTTACTCCCTCAGAACGACCCGCCCCTGGCAGGTGCATGGTTTTGCAGAGGCCTCTTACTGTCCCTCCTGCCCCTTCTGTAGGGACTTTCTGTATAGCTCGTACTCCCTCTGCGCCTCATCAAACCTACCCAGACTCCTGTAGGCCTCTGATAGCTGGAGGTGGATGGCTGGGGAGTCTGGGTCTAATTCCAGGGCCTTTTTATATTCTGCAACGGATTCGTCATAGCGTCTTTGCGTGTAGTAGGCCCTGCCCAGGAGAAAGTGGGGCTGGGCCTGTTTGGGGTCTATCTCCAGGGAATGACGGTATTCACCAAGGGCCTTATCGAATGCACCCATAGCAAAATATGTGCTGCCCAAGAGCACATGCCAGTCGGCCTTATTGGGCTCTAGCTCTACGGCCTCTTCCAGCTTGCCTAAGGCCTTTTCAAAATCCCTCATGGCAAAATAGGTATGACCCAGTCTCATATGGGCCTCTGCCAGGCCAGGGTCCATCTTAAGGGCCTTCTTATATCCAGCTATAGCCTCCTTATAATTCCCCTCTTGAAAATAGGCATCGCCCAGGGCCATATGGTACTCCGCCCTCTTATTCTTTGGCCCAAGCTTTAGGGCCTTCTTAAATTGCTCGATGGCCTCCTGGCGCTCTCCCTCCTCCAGGTAGGCATAGCCTAAAAGAACCCTTAACTCCGCATCCTTTGGGTTGTGTCTACTGGCCTCCTCGTAGGTAGCGATGGCCCTATCTAGTAAGCCCTTGTCTTTATAGGCCTTGGCCAGGCCCTTCCAGGATTCTACGAGCTTGGGGTCTTGCTCTACGGCCTTCTTAAGCTCCGAGACGGCCTCCTCTAGCCGACCCTCTTTGTTGAAGGCGTCACCAGGGCTAAGGCGCTCCTCCGCCTCACTTGCCTCTACTCCACAGGGAGAGGAAAGCATAAGGATTATTACTAGGAGCCAAAGTTCTTTCATAAAGGCGAATCTCATGAAAAGTTATTTTGTAGCCACCACTGCAAGGGTCCTGGTAGGTAACCACGGGGCGAAGATGGAAAATCTCTCAGGATTAGTAAAGGACGCCTCTGCCAGGAAAGAGACTATCTCCTCGTAGCCCCTGAGGCGCCGTGCCTTGGTAATAGAGTAGAGGCGGTTGTTTATCCATGGAATAGGGGATGGCAAAAACTCCCACATCACAAGGTGTCCCCCTGGCAGGAGCACCCTGTAGGCCTCCCCAAGGGAGGAGGCAAAGGTCTCATCGGAGAGATGTTTTATAACATAAGCAAGAAGTACCATATCAAAGCTACGGTCCTTAAAGGGTAGACAAGAGGCTGGGGCAGCGGCAATAGATACCCACCCACTCAGGTCCCTTCTTTTTATGTTCTCCCTGGCCCTCTCTAGCATAGTGAGGCACACATCCACACCATAATATCTCCTGGTGGAATCCCTAAGACCATGGGCCCTTATAAGGATACTTGCTGCACCGCATCCTACCTCCAACACGCGGTCCCTGGGGCGGAGCCCTGCACTTCTTAATAAATTCCCTGCATAAAAGTATCCGCTTACATCAAAGACAGTCCTGGCTACTAAAGAAAAAAGCCCCAGTCGGCCGCCCTCCAGGTCTTCATAAAAGGCCTGGGCAAACCTCTCATCCTCGTTCATGTCCTGCGCCTATAAGCTGCCCTTTTGCCTCCATAGCCCTTCTCACCCTCTCCTTGGTAATCTCCAGGGCCGCATCCCTGGGCTTTATATTCCTCTCCCTGGAGGATTTTAAGACCAGTTTCACGTTCTTTATAATCTTTCTCCTAACGATATCAAACATCTTCTTGGGATTATAACCCCTGTATTCTGCATAGGAGGAAACGACCCCGCCAGCGTTGGCCACAAAGTCGGGTATCACCAGGACACCTCTCTTATGTAATACCTCTTCTATATCAGGGCTCATGGGTATATTGGAGGCCTCTGCTACCATCCTGGCCTGCACCCTCCCCACATTCTCCCTGTTAATGACCTCTGGCATGGCGGCAGGTATTAATATATCTACCTTCAACTCAAAGAGTTCCTTGCCAGGAATGACTTGCCCTGGGGTATAACTCACCACGCTCCCAGTAGACTCCTTTACCTCTATGAGCCTCTTAGGGTCAAGCCCCTCAGGGTTATGAATGGCCCCTTTTCGATCGCTCACTGCCACAAGCCTTGCCCCCTGTTCTGTGAGGTGCCTTATAACAAAGGTGCCCACATTACCAAAGCCCTCTACGGCCAGGGTGGCTCCCTTAATATCAAGCCCTATAAACCCCGCTGCCTCAACTACTGCATGGGCAACACCAAAACCTGTGGACCCAAACTCGTGGGGGATGCCGCACTTCACCCCAGGCTTAACGCACATATCAGCAGGCTTCCCTGTGCAAGAGGCAAGCCTCCCATTGGCCTCCGCATACCAGCGCATCTCCTCCATGCTTGTGCCCACATCAGGCCCTGCAATGTATAGGCTAGGCGAAAGGGGCTTAAGGGCCCTGGCAAAGCCCTGGATAAGGGCCTTCCTTTCCTCCTGGGGCAGGGCCTTGGGCTCGGCCACTATCCCTGCCTTAGCACCCCCAAAAGGTATCTCCGCCAGGGCAGACTTCCAGGTCATCGTCCGGGCCAGCTTAAAGACCTCCTCTGCGCTCACTGTGGGGGTCATCCTTATCCCACCCTTACCAGGGCCCAGGGCAGTATTATCTATAACCAGGAATCCGTGGAGCTTGACCTTTGGCTCGTACACCTCTAGCACCTTCTCAGGCCCAAACTCATCGAACTCTATCATCTAATCCCTTTCCCCCTTCTTCTTCTGAGTCCAGCCTGCCACCCTTCCGTCCTCAAACTCCACAACCATGGTCTCCTCTTCACGGTCATAGAACCATTTTTCCCGAACCCTCTTGGTCCAAGCGGTGGTACTGGCAGAGGTCTCAGTGGGTTCCCCCAGGGAGGCCCTTACCATCTCTTTGGTCATCCCTGCCTGGAGTCGCCCCTTAAGGATGTCCTTCCTCTGCTCCTTGGTTAATTGGGGATTATCCGAGATGTAGGAACGCCGCCTATGGGAGTCTAAAGCCCCATGATAGGCCCCACAGCCCAGAAACATGAAAAGCAGCACTAAGGCAAAAATTCCTCTTACACCATTTATTGATATGTACTGCCAGGAAAGAGGGGCTTTTTTCATTTGACTGTAATTTGGAACGTTAGTATACTTTAGAACTTAGAGAAGTTCAAGGCTAGTGTGGTAATCGAGAGGATTGAGGAGGAGAAATGAAAGAAAAGAAAGAGTCGCGTTCAAAAGGGCCGCACACAAAAGAGCCCCTTTCAAAAGAATCTTATCCCCAGGAAAGCACTAAGGAGGCACAGACCCTGCACCAACACCAACAAGGTACAGGACAGGCCCATGGCTTCGCTGAAAAAGAATCCCACACCCCTGGAGTTGGAGAGATAGAGTCCCATGCCCATTCCTGCCCTGCTGGTGGACTGGGCTCCGCAAAGTTTCTACTGGGTCTCTTAGTGGTGTTATCTCTTAGTTTTGGCATGGCAATGATAAAGAAATATAAGGACCTTGAGGCAAAGGTGGCCGCTGGTGGGGTTACTGCCAGCAGTGAAAAGGTAGGACAGGCAGAACCTATAAATCTTAAAGGCACTGAACTAGGTAAGACCCTGGAACAACTGGGACAGAAACTGGCCTCCCTTAAGACAGGTGTGGAGGAGCTTGAGCCCTTGCTCAAGGAGCTAGATAAGCACGGGATAAAGGTTAAGGTTAATACAAAACACACAAGCCCTTAAGGGCATTGATACATCTTAGAGGAAAACTAGAGCCTCACAGCTACCCTTCTCCTAAGCCTTATCTCCCTTGCGTTCACCTCACAGGGATAGGTATAGGCCTTCACTCCCCTGGCTACCGCCCTGCGAAGGGTGGTCCAATATGAACATCATTTCTGTAAGCAGGCGGACGGATATACCTGCCTTTTACGGCGATTGGTTTATCCATCGGGTAAGAGAGGGGAGGGTCCGATACGCCAATCCCTTTGGGGGACAGGAGTACGAGCTTTCCCTGAGGCCAGAGGATGTACACGCCTTCGTCTTCTGGTCAAAGAACTATGGGCCCTTATTAAGATACCTCCCTGAACTAGAGGCCGCTGGATACGACTTCTATTTCCACTTTACTATAAACGGCCTCCCCAGGGCCCTTGAGAACCTGGTGATCCCTGCGGAAGAGGCCATAAGCTGTCTCCACAGGCTCTCAGACCACTATGGGCCAAAGAGGGTGCTCTGGAGGTTTGACCCTATAATTATCTCTAATATAACTGGAACCGATTATTATATAAAGCGCTTCGAGCACCTTGCCTCTGGATTCCAGGGGGCCACGGATAGGTGCTACCTCAGCTTCGTATGCCTATACGCCAAGGTCCGAAGGAACCTACAAGGACTCTTCGAGTCCAATGGCATCCTCTGCCACGAGCCCTCCAGCCCTGAGAAGATATCCCTGGTGAAGGAACTGGTAGAGGTCGCTAAGCGATACGGAATCACCTTATACTCCTGTTGTGATGACTCTTTGGCCGTAGAAGGGGTGAGACATGCCCAGTGCGTGGACGGGGAGTTACTCTACGAACTCTTTCCCCATAAGCCCAGACAGACAAAGATAAACCCCACCAGGAAGGGATGCAGGTGTGTGATTAGCAGAGATATAGGGGCCTACGACACCTGCCCCCATGGATGCGTGTACTGCTACGCAAACATGAATAAGGATTTGGCGTACAGGCGATTCAAGGCCCACGACCCCACTAGCGACATCCTTGCCCCTAGCCAACCCCTCTCAAAAAACTAGGAACAGGTCTAAAGACCTATCCCTACATATTTGGTAGCTTCTCGTAAGCGTCAAGACGACCCTTCTCAATAAGTAGGGATAGACCTTTAGGTCTGTCCACTCTTTTGTGTCCTGCGGACAGGGCTAAAGCCCTGTCCCTACATTTGGAATTATAGAGAGTGAAATGTCAGAACCCTTGCTAGAAGTCACAGGCCTTAAGACCTACTTCTTCCTCCCCCCTGAGGTAATCAGGGCGGTGGATGTGGTGAGCTTTTCCCTCTTCAGGGGAGAGACCCTGGCCCTGGTGGGGGAGAGTGGATGTGGTAAGAGTGTAAGCGCCCTGTCTATCCTGCGCCTCCTTCCCCATCCTCCGGCAAAGATACTCAGCGGTAGGATAGGGTTTAGAGGCACAGATATATTGAAGCTCTCTAAAGAGGAGATGCGCAGGATTAGGGGCAAAGAGATTTCAATGATTTTTCAGGAACCCATGAGTTCCCTGAATCCCCTCTTGACCGTAGGCGAACAGATAATAGAGGCAGTCTTGGTGCACCTCCCTATAAACAAAAAGGAGGCGAAGGAGAGGGCAGTGGAGATGCTCAGGAAGGTGGGGATACCCGACCCTGAGCAGAGGCAGAGAAACTTCCCGCACGAGTTATCTGGCGGGATGAGGCAGAGGGTAATGATAGCCATGGCCCTGATTTGTAACCCCTCCCTCCTTATAGCTGACGAACCCACTACGGCCTTAGACGTTACCATCCAGGCCCAGGTCCTCCACCTCCTCAGGGGCCTCCAGGAGGACTCTGGTATGGCCATATTACTCATCACCCATGACCTGGGCATGGTGGCAGAGATAGCCACCTCTGTGGCAGTGATGTACGCAGGAAGGATTGTGGAGGGCGCCAGAGCTGAGGAGCTTTTCCAGAAGAGGTTACACCCTTACACCCGTGGACTCTTTATGTCCCTTCCCCAGTTGGCCAGGACAGGGCAGAGGTTGTTCAGCATAGCAGGGTCTGTGCCTGATATGGCAGATTTGCCCAGGGGCTGCAGGTTCTGGCCCAGGTGCCCGGAGGTAAGGGAGGTCTGCAGGGAATCGGAGCCGGAGCTAAAGGATGTATATGATGGACACAAGGTTGCCTGCTGGCTCTTTAACTAAAGGTAGCCGAGACACAGCCCCTTTGGTAGGGGACGGAGATATTATCGGGGATATTATCATGGTACGGCACCTGAGGAAGTATTTCCCCGTGTATGGGGGTCTTTTTTCAAGGCTCAAGGGGTATATAAGGGCAGTAGAGGATGTCTCCTTTAGCATCCCCAGGGGCAGGACCCTTGGGCTGGTGGGGGAAAGCGGGTGTGGCAAGACTACTACAGGAAGGGCGTTACTGCGTCTAATAGAGCCTACCAGCGGCGAGTTCTTGTTTCATGGGGAATCCGTCTTCAGGCTCCCAAGGGAAAAACTGCGTCGGCTCAGACGTAAGATGCAGATAATCTTTCAAGACCCCTTCAGCTCCCTTAACCCCAGGAAGAGCGTAGGCAGCACTATTGGAGAGGTCTTAAAGATACACCGTCTGGGTGGGGGTAAGGAGAGGAGGGAGATGACAGAGTGGGTAATAAGCAAGGTGGGACTCCTGCCCTCAGACATCCACCGCTATCCCCACGAGTTTAGCGGAGGGGGCAGACAGAGGATTGCCATTGCCAGGGCCATCGTCCTCAGGCCAGATTTCATCGTGTGCGACGAACCCATTTCTGCCCTGGACGTCTCCATACAGGCCCAGATAATAAACCTCTTAAAAGAGCTGCAGGAGGAGCTTCATCTCTCTTACCTCTTCATTGCCCACGACCTGCATGTGGTCAGGCACATTAGCGATGAGGTAGCTGTAATGTATATGGGGAGAATAGTAGAGAGGGCTGAGGTAAAGGAACTCTTTAAGGGGCCACTACATCCTTACAGTAGGGCCTTGATATCGGCCGTGCCTGTGCCTGAGCCAGGCAAGAAGGGCCGCCGCCTCATACTCAAGGGAGAAATACCCTCACCGCAGAATCCTCCCACAGGTTGCCCCTTTCACACCAGGTGTCCAGAGAAAGACGCCCTCTGCCGGGAGGTAGCGCCTGAGCTAAAAGAGGTATCGAGGGGGCACTGGGTGAGCTGTTTAAGGGTAGGATAAGAATGGTAGCGGCGACAGGATTCGAACCTGTGACCCGCGGCTTATGAGTCCGCTGCTCTTCCAACTGAGCTACGCCGCCACCCCAGTAATAATGGTAAACAAAGGGGTAACGATTTTCAAGGGGTTCTTACCCGCTGGACGGCCTTTGCGCCAATATCCCTCCGATAGTAGGCACCCTCGAAGGATATATGCTCAATGGCCGCATAAGCCCTCTTTTGGGCCTCAAAAACATCCTCCCCCAAGGCAGTGACACCCAGCACCCTTCCACCATCGGTCAGGACCTTTCCTTGTTTCTTAGTTGTGCCAGCATGGAACACCACCACATCTTTAAGCCCCTTCAGGGATTCCAGCCCATTTATCTCTTTTCCCTTCTCGTAGGCCTCGGGATAGCCTCTGGAAGCCATGACCACACACAAGGCAGTTCTGGGGTCCCACTGGAATGCAACGGTCTCCAGCTTCTCTTCCACTGTGGCCAGGAGCAGGGGAAGGAGGTCGCCCTTCAGGCGCATAAGAAGGGGCTGGGTCTCGGGGTCACCAAAACGCACATTAAATTCTAAGACCTTCGGCCCAAAAGCCGTAAGCATTAATCCAAGATAAAGGATGCCTTTGTAAGGCCTGCCCTCCTTTTTCATTGCATGAATAGTCGGAACCATTATCTCCCTTTCTATCCTGGCATAAAGCTCCCCTGTAATGGAAGGGACTGGGGAATAGGCACCCATCCCACCGGTATTGGGGCCTTGGTCTCCATCGTAGAGGGCCTTATGGTCCTGGCATGGTTCGAGGGGCACAATAGTACTACCATCTGTAAAGGCTAGGATGGATACCTCCTCGCCTTCTAGGTATTCTTCTACCACTATCTTGCCGCCTGCCTCACCAAAGAGCCTATCCTTTAGTATCCTGTCAGCAGCCTGGAGGGCATCTTCTACCGTCTTACATACAATGGAACCCTTACCCCCAGCCAGCCCATCGGCCTTTATCACGCATGGGCCTCCCAGAGAGGATATGTACCCCTGGGCCTTAAACAGGTCACTAAAGGTCTTAAACTCCGCAGTAGGGATGCCGTGTTTTCTCATCAAGGTCTTGGCAAAGACCTTGCTACCCTCTAAGGTGGCAGCCCTCCTCGTAGGGCCGAAGGTCTTTAGACCCAGGGACTGAAACCTATCCACGATACCAGCCACCAGGGGTTTTTCTGGGCCTACCACAGTGAGGTCTATCTTTTCTTTTAGGGCAAAATTACAGAGGGCCTCTATGCTTTCTGCTTCCACATCTACACACTCAGCTACCTGGGCTATCCCAGCGTTACCAGGGGCGCAGTAGAGTTTCTTTAACCTGCTCGACTGTGCTATCTTCCAGGCAAGGGAATGTTCCCTGCCACCGCTTCCAATTATTAGTACCTTCATGTGTTTTGGTGTATTTTATGGGTCAAGAGGACTGACGTATTTTAGCCTTTTTTACCCTGCGGGTAAAGCCCACAATTCTTATAAATGAACTAAGTAATCTATGGGAATGCACTAAGCCTTAGCACGTTGGTCTTTGTAAGGTCTTTACCATTGACAGGGGTCTTTTCCTTTTCCTATAATTATGTCGAAAAAGGATCTGATTTTAAGAGGCTTATCAAATTGAGGAGGTTTTCTAAGATTCCTTCCAACCTATGGCATCCATCTTTTCACGCCGTATAGGTCCCCTTACCCTTTATGTTATCATTATATTCCTTGGTTTATCCATAGGCCTGCCCCTAATCTTCTTCGCCAGGAGACCGCCAGACATAACAAGTCTCTGCCGGACAGAGGTTCCTGAGCAGGGCTGGAGGTACATAGTCCTCCATCATAGTGCCACCAAGG
>JAUQZZ010000262.1 GCA_030586765.1 Candidatus Brocadiales bacterium
AATGTCCAGTGTTTCCATCAACTTTTCTATGCCTTTGTGTTTGTAATAGAGTCTTATTTCGAGATTCGTTATCGGTTCTCCCGCTACGCTGAACCTGAAATGTCCTGGTTCAATTATCCCGGCATGTACAGGACCCACGGGAATTTCAAACATGCCTTCACCCTCGATAGTGTGCAGGCTGTAGAGACCCTTGGCTTTGCTTAATGCAGATTTGTAGGGGAAGTCTTTCCTGAGCGGGTGGATGCCCTCCGGAAAATTCTCATGGAGTACCATATGCCTGGTGTCGGGGTTGCCTACGGGAACAAAACCAAACATGTCCTTCATCTCTCTTTCAAAGAGGCTTCCTGAATACATAAGGGGTGTTATGGATGGGAAATCCAGCTTACCATCATTGAGAGGTGCTTTGAGGATGATAAATATGGGCCTTCTAGGGATTTGAAAGACAGCGTATATCTTGTACGTACCGTCCAGCTGGCGCTCATCCGTGCCGAACATGCTGAGCAGGGGCGTCTTATATTTAACCTCGTGCAGGAAGTTTGCTATTCTGGGTAGGGACTCCTTACGTATGGTAAGATATACATCCCCTGATGTGGAAATGTCCGTGGACAGGACGTCTTCCGGGAATTCCATCTTTATTTCATCAATGTAAGGCTTTCTTTCGTCCATGAGACCTTCTCTCCTATTATTATGCTAACCGACTGGTTAAGTATATTATCCAGGAAATCAGGTATGCACACCCCCAGCAAGATAATGGGTCCCAGGAGGAGGAGACATGCCAGGATAGCCCAGGTGCCTGCCTCTCCC
>JAUQZZ010000263.1 GCA_030586765.1 Candidatus Brocadiales bacterium
CATACTCGACATAATAGAGACGTCCAGGGGCTGTACCATGCCCTGCAACTTCTGCTGCATGGAGAAGATGTACGGAAAAAGCTTCAGGGCTTACAGTATACCACGTGTCATAGAAGATATAGGAAACTGCAAGAAACTGGGTACGGGATATATTATATTCTCGGATGACAATATATGTCTTGATATCAAGAGATTTGAGGGACTATGCGACGCCATAATAGCCGCCGGGCACAACGATATAAACTACATAGTACAGGCCTCCAGCTCCGGCATAGCCTCTTCCGACACGCTGGTCGAGAAGATGGCGCGTGCCGGGTTTAAGATAGTTTTCCTGGGCACAGAAAACGTTGCAGAGGAGAATCTGCGCAGACTCAAGAAGGGCAATATCGTTAATAAAACGCGGCTGGCCGTGAAGAAACTACACGACAATGACCTCCTGGTAACCGGCGGCATAATCCTGGGCAACCCTGAAGACAAAGAAGAGGCTATCGCCAGCAATTACAGCTTCCTCAAGGAACTTGACATAGACTTCTACGCAGACCAGATACTTACACCCTATCCCAGGACTCCCATAAGGGATGAGATGCTCCAGTTGGGCCTTGTAACCAATAAGGACAACTACAGGAGATACAATACCTTCTGGGCCAATATCAAGACCAACTATCTTTCTCCCGACGAAATACAATTCCTAAGATGGAAATACAACAAGCTTTATGCGGACAATATGCTTGCCACCAAGACCTTCAGAAGGACCCACCCCGTAACATACCTAATGGTAAACTGTCTCTGGAGGCCCCTGAAC
>JAUQZZ010000264.1 GCA_030586765.1 Candidatus Brocadiales bacterium
TGTTTTTTGGGACCATAGGGACGTCCTTTATCATTGGCATAACCCACGTGTCTTCATGGTATCCCCAGGCCAGACAGGGTACCGCACTGGGGATTTATGGTATAGGAAACGTGGGTACTATCCTTGCCACCATCTTAGTCCCCATCCTTATAGAAAAAGTCTTCAAGGATATACAACTGGGGCCCATTACTGGATGGCATTTTGTGTTTCCTGTTTATGCCACGCCTGCCTTGATAATGGGCTTCATTTACTGGACACTGACTTCTGACTCCCCAAAGAGGGGCAAGCCCAAGACGTTTAAAGAGCACTTTTCCATTTACGGATCTAGTGGACTTGCCTGGATACTCTCCTTCTTGTACTGGATGACCTTTGGAGGGTTTGTATGTTTTTCCCTCTTCAGCCCCACATACCTTAACGACCGTTGGGATATACCCAGGGCTAATGCTTCTCTTATATTTACCACTATTTTTGTCGTAATTACTGCCTTTATACGCCCAGTGGGAGGTTATCTTTCCGATAGGGTCATTAATGCACGAAAGTTACTGACCATTGTTTATTCAGCTTCTCTAATCTTACTGGGAGTTATGAGTGCAGAGATATCCTTCCCTATCACTGTGGGTTGTATTTATGGACTAGGGTTCTGTTGTGGAATTGGAAATGCCGCCGTGTTTAAACTAATTCCGACCTATTTTTCACAGGTGGGTGCGGTTGGTGGGCTTGCCGGGGCTATTGGAGGTGTAGGAGGCTTCTTCATGCCCATCATTATGGGAAGGCTCAAGGATGCGACCGGGAGCTATAGTC
>JAUQZZ010000061.1 GCA_030586765.1 Candidatus Brocadiales bacterium
GGCCAGGAGGCAAAGGGCTGCAAAGAGGAGGCTTGACCAGAGCCTCTTCCCTTCTGTCACCCCTCCTGCCCCTTCTACAGGGCTGGTGAGGCTGAAACTCACTCTTTCCTCTCCCAGGAGGTCTTTGAGTAGGGTCTTATCTATCTTAGTGAGGTCTCCCTCCCTGGGGTCTACGTTTACAGCAAAGGAGGCCCAGGGTGTAGGGGATTCTCCTCCTGTCTGAGATAGACCCGCTCCGCCTGAGGAGGGTTGGGTTGGCCTGCGGAGCTTATATATCCCTGGGTAGTGGGTCTGGGGGAAGACCAGGGTCTTAGTGGGTTCTTCCCCCTTGATTTCTGGTTTAAGAAGGTTGCCCTTCGGGTCAAGGGCCTCTACGGTCTCCTTCTCCTCATAAAGGGGCATTTCCCAGGGCTCACCCACCAGGATGTCTCGGTTGACGACTTCTACCAGATTACCTGTCAGGTATCGGCATATCTGCTGTATTAGGGGTAAGAAGAGGGGTTTAACAGGAAGGTCTGTCCAGTCCCTGTCAATGGTAGAGGTAAGGACCATGCTGCGGCCCTGGCCATAGGGCATTTCTATGAGAGCAGGGGCGCCGTTGGAGTAGCTAATTATAGCAGTGGTTTTACCGCCCATCTCGGGTTCTATCATAAAGACCTTGTGGAATTGTGGGGTGCGCAGGACAGACCTTCTCTCCTGGGCAAATATCTTTAACATAGGATGGGTGGTGTCCAGGGGGGCAAGGCTCAGGGCTTCCTCTTTTGGGAATTCTACCACGTTGCGGAGCCTTGGGACCAGTCCTGCCAGGGCCGTATTATAGTACTCCGGGCGCACATTGCCACCCAGGGTGAAGAGGACCTTTCCCCCTTCTGCCACATATCTTTGTAGTTCTGATACCTTTGTGTAGTGGAGTTCCTCCACGTTGGAGAGGATGAGGAGGTCAAAGTCTTTTAATTCCACGGAGGTAATTTCTTGAGGGTTGAGGACTAGGGGCCTTATGTGGGAGGTGTGGAGTCGGGCGGGGTTAAGGGCCCTTTCCAGATAGAAGGACTCGCTCTGATAAATGTTTATGCTGGGGCTGCCGTCGATTACCAGTACCTTTATGTCCTTGGCCGTAGGAAGGGTGAAATATCTATGATTGTCTGCTGGAAGGGAGTCAGCTGGGATTTCTACACTTCCCCATGGGAGAGCCTCCCCTGAGGGTTCCAGGAGGAATTCCTTTTGTCCTGTGGTGCGGGGCTCCAGGTCGAGAAACCCCTGAGCTACGGTCTTTTCACCCAAGTTGGCCTTTATAAGGAGGTTTTTTACCGAGGCCTCGGAGAAATTACTTACCGACGTCTTAAGTATCACCTGTCCATCTTTTTTTGTCCAGTCGTAATGACACTCCAGGCTGCTTATGGAGAGATTAGCCAGGGCCTTTCCCTGGGATACATCTATAATATGGAATCTTACTGGCCTATCCTTTAGCCTGGCCTTCATCCCTTCCAGTCTGCCTGAGGCATCCGCCTGAGGCGGATTCCATCCGTTTTTTGTCAGGTCGGTGAAGAGGAACACCCGCTGGACACCCTTTTTAGAGGAACCAAGGACTGTAAGGGCCTGCTCAAGGAGGACGGAGATATCTGTGGTATAGAAGGAGGTCTCTAGTTTTTCCAGGGCCGATAAGGCATCGCCCTTGTCGATGGTGAGTTCAGGAAGTCCGCCTGAGGCGGATTGACCAGGGAATAAGGTAAGGAGGCAGACCTCATCTGAGGTGGAGAGGGAACCCACTAGTTGCCTTGCCCACGCCTTGGCCCTTTCCAGAAGGGGGGTCTTGTCATCCAGGTAGCCCATGCTGTAGGAATTGTCCATGATGAGGACGTTGCTAGAGGGTGCACCTGGGGCTGGAAGAGGCAGGCCAGCGGTTCTTATTACGGGCTTTGCCAGGGCCAGGGCCAGGAGGGATATCACCCCTATCCTTAGGAGAAGGAGGAGGAGTTGCTCGAGTTTAAGTCTTGCCTCCATCCGCTTCTGGGAACGGAGGATGAACTCCAGGGCAGAAAACCTGTAGACCTGGGCACGCCGCCTACCCGCCAGGTGGATGAGTATGGGAAGGGTAATGCCCAAAAGTCCCAGGAGAAAGATCGGACTGATAAAGCTCATAACTAACGCCTTGTGGAAAACCTCGAGTGGGAGAGCCTGTCTCTAGTGCTAAGGTATTTCAGCAGGGCACGGTCCAGGGGTGTAGAGGTATTGATAAGCCAATGGTCTATCTGTTCCTCTAAGCAGCCCTGGCGCAGTTCTTCCATGAAGCGGGAGAGCTCGGCCATGTAGCTGTCCCTTATAGTGCTGGGTTCTGCCAGCACCTGGTTACTGTCCTCCATGGACTCAAAGAGGGTGAGTTTGTCAAAGGGGAACTCCAGTTCGTAACTGTCCAGGACGTGGAACAGAACTATCTCATTTTTGCGCTGTTTGAACTGTCGAAGGCTCTTCAAGACCTCAGGGATGTTATCAAAGAAGTCTGAAAGGATTATTATAAGGGAGCGCCTGGGTTCCTTTTCAGCAAATTCGTTGAGCACGCCAGGTAGGTTGGAGGTGCCCTGGGCCTTTAGGCCCTCCAGAACCTGGAGGAGTGCCTGGAGGTGGGAGCCCTTCGACCTGGGTGGTATATATTTAATGAGGTCTTTTCCAAAGAGCACCAGCCCCACGGCATCGGACTGCATGAGTAAGAGGTAGCAGAGACAGGCCGCCAGGGTAGCAGAATATTCTAGTTTTGACATAGCCCCAGAGCCGTAGCCCATGGAGCCGCTAGTGTCTAGGAGGATGTATGCCCTGAGATTTGTCTCCTCCTCAAACTGCTTCAGGTAATACTTGTCAGACCTTCCCAGAACCTTCCAGTCTATGTGTTTTATCTCATCTCCAGGGGAATATTCCTTATGCTCTAGGAACTCGATGCTGGCGCCCTTATGGGGGCTCTTGTGGATGCCTGTGAGGGTACCTTCCACCACAGACCTAGCCCTGAGGGTGAGGTTGGATATCTTACTTAAGGTGACGGGGTCAAATTTATAGGTGGTCTCAGGCTCTTTCATACTCCAACCTTTTCCTTTACCTCCTCCAGGAGTTTGTCTATGACCTGGAGGGAGGTTATCCCTTCTGCCTCGGCATGGAAGTTGGTGATGATTCTATGCTGGAGGATAGGGTGGCATAGGGTGCGGATGTCTTCTGTGTTTACGGCGTAGCGTCCCTGAAGGATGGCCCTGGCCTTTCCTCCCAGGATAAGATACTGGGAGGCCCTGGGCCCTGCACCCCAGCTGATCCACTTTTTTACAAATTCTGGTGCCTCCCTGTCACTAGGCCTAGAGGCCCTGACCAGCCTTACTGCATAAGATAGTACATAGTCCGAGACAGGCACTTTAAGTACCAGGTCTTGGAGTCCACGGATATCCTCTGGGCCAAAGACCCTCTCCAGGCTAGGTTTGTAGGCAGAGGTGGTGGTCCTGACTATCTCCATCTCCTCCTCCTGGGCGGGGTAATCTATGTTTATCTGGAACATGAAGCGGTCCAGTTGGGCCTCGGGCAGTGGATAGGTGCCTTCCTGCTCTATAGGATTTTGTGTGGCAAAGACTAAGAAAGGGAGCTCCAGGGGATAGGTTTCACCCCCTGCGGTAACCTTATATTCCTGCATGGATTGGAGCAGGGCAGCCTGGGTCTTGGGCGGGGTGCGATTTATCTCATCGGCCAGGAGTATATTGGCAAAGATAGGGCCCTTTATGAATCTAAAAAAGCGTCTACCTGTGGTATGGTCTTGTTCCAGGACGTCTGTGCCTGTTATGTCAGCAGGCATAAGGTCGGGGGTAAACTGTATACGACTGAAGCGCAGGTGTAATACCTCAGCCAGGGTGCCCACCAGCATAGTCTTTGCTAGCCCAGGCACGCCTACAAAGAGGCAGTGACCCTTGCAGAAAAGGGCTATGAGCATGTGTTCTATCACTTGGTCCTGCCCCACGATGACCTTTGAAATCTCTTCCTTTATCTTTTGTCTGCCCTCGGCAATCTTTTCCACGGCCTTAAGGTCAGACATTTCCGTCTCAGGAGTGAGGCCCATAATCTCTCCTTCTAGGTTGGCTAGGGAATACAGAAATATATCCTTTGTCTAGTGAAATTATATAGGGGGAAGGACTATAAGGTGGTAAGCCTTTGGTAGCCACAAATTTAAATCCCTTGAAATAGCTTATCAAATACCTGGCTTAATTTCAAGGCAAAGTTACTCTGAAGAAATTTCGTGGCCTTTCTGGCCATATAGGAATGAGATTGTAAAATTTTCAGCCTTTAGAAGGTCTAGCACGAGAGGCTAAAGGTGGCGGGAGAGGTCGCTTTACACAAGTCTTTTAGTAATAATGACATACGGAGATGGGAAAAATTTGTTTTTACTGGGCAAGTTTGGCATGTTAGATGCAGTTTTAAATTTGTGAATTTGGAGATGTCTGGTATGTGATGCCAGTTAGAGCCATAAAGGAGGGGTAGCTATGATTACATTGCGGACGAGGTACAAAGATAGACATAGGATTAACATCAGAAAGAGGTTCCGCACCTGCCTGATGTGCGGTAGGACCTTCAGGAGTGACGGGCCCCATAACCGCAGGTGTTCCCGCTGCAATTATCTCCTGGAGCATGCCAGGGAGGGGACATATTACGAGCCTACCTCCTATTCTATATACGGGCAGGGAGATTCTGAGGATTATCAAGAGAGATTATCGTAGACCTTTAAGATAGATTTTGTAGTGGAGGTGGATAAGAAATGTGGTTTAAGAAAAGGGGACTTTCTGGACATGATGAGACGCATATGACTGTGGATATGTATTTGGTAGAGGCAAGGAGAGAGGTTAGGAAGGGTGGTGTCAAGAGAAAGGCAATAAAAGTTGCCACCTGTATAGGTGCTGGGGCAGGCATGGTCTTTCTGGGAATGCTTATGGTGTGGCTGCTTTCTCTAAAGGCGGCTTCTAACCTTGGCCTTCTATTTTAAGGAGGTATCAGTGGATGGGGAAAAGGTACTTTTAGTAGAAGATGATGAGTTCCAGAGGTCTTACTACTCCCAGGAGTTGGAAAGAGATGGATACCATGTCTCCTGGGCTAGAGACGGGTGGGAGGCCATTAGTAGTATTGAGGACAAGCATCCTGATGCAGTAGTCTTGGACATTGTTATGCCTGGTATGGATGGTATCGAGACCCTTTCAAAGATAAAGGCCCGCCATCCTAAACTCCCAGTGGTTCTTCACAGCAGCTACAGCTCCTTCCAGAATAATTTCCTCTGCTGGATTGCTGATGCCTTTATAACTAAATCTCCAGACGCCGCTTCCCTTAAGCAGGCTATCAGAAGACTCTTGAGCAAGTCAGGGAGCCACAAATCCTTTTGACTTCACTTCTTTTATCTGCTAAGATTCCTTTCAAAACCACCCCGGTGGCCTTTTAGAAAGCCACCCGTCTATTCAGTTTCTCTAGCCCTTATGAAAATATCGTTCTGTAAAGGGCTCAAGCAGGAAGGGAGTCTGCATGAAGATACGGGTAGCCTCTTTTGTCCTTGTCCTGACCTTATCCTTTTTATCCACTGGAAGGGTCTATCCTCAAGAGGCAGGAGGGCCTTCATCTATAGAGAAGGAGAAGGAAACAGCCAAGTTCCCCATGGCCTGGGACCTCGGTCCTGACACGGTGGATATCTCTGGCTATCCTCCAGATATACAGTCTGCATATAAGGTATTTGCTGATAAATGTGGTAGTTGCCATACCCTTGCCCGCGCCCTAAACACTCCCTTCGCTACCCCGGAGGAATGGAATAGATATGTGAATAAGATGGTGAGGAAACCTGGCTCGGGTATAAGCCCACAGGAGGCCAAGGAGGTCTTTCGATTTCTAGTCCATGACTCCAAGGTAAGGAAGCTTTCAGACCCTAAGGCCTGGGAGAAACATATCCAGGGCCTCTTGGATACCTTCCAGGAGAAATACGGCAAGGGGAAATCACCTTCAGAATAGAGTTGCAAAAGGTTTACAAGCTCTTTAACTTTTCCATTTCTTGGTCCTCCTGAGGCCGATTAGATTCCCCTCCCTCGATGGGAGGGGGAAGGGGGAGGGTGGTGTTCACCCCCACCCTTACCCTCCCCCATCAAGGGGGAGGGAATTTAGGTCTACCACTTTTGCAGAGGTCTCCATAAATATATTAGGGAAGGGCCGGAAAGAGGTTGAAAGGGATAGTCCGTGGACCTTTGGGGGTTCTTGAGTGACAAGGAGAATTCTGCCGCCAGGAACTTCATCCTTTCCTCTGTGATATGGCTAGCCCTGGTGGTGGTAGTAGCCCTTGTACTGGCTATTAAGTTTAACTGGCCTGATTTTTTGAGTAATGTCTCCTGGCTTTCCTTTGGACGTCTTAGACCCCTCCACGTTAATGGGGCCCTCTTTGGCTGGCTCTCCATGTCCAATGTGGGCATCATGCTCTACATCGTACCCAGGCTCACAGGGGTAAGGCTTTGGAGTGAGAGGTTGGGCAACCTTACCTGTCTCCTCTGGAATCTGTTTCTTGGTTTCTCCGCCGTAACCCTACTAGCTGGCTATACCCAAGGGAGGGAATATGCGGAGTACATCCTGCCCATCGACTTCCTCCTGATGTTGTGCCTATTCCTGCTTCTGTACAACGTCTTTAAGACCGTACTCACGAGGAAAGAGAAGGTCATGTATGTGAGCCTTTGGTACTTTGTGGGTGCCCTGGTCTGGACGCCTTTTATCTATGTGGTGGGCAATAACTTCCTTATGGACCTCACAGGACTGGGGGGTAGGGGGCCTGTCTCGGGAATAAATGACGCCATGCTTAACTGGTGGTACGGCCATAACCTTATTGCCATGTGGTTTGGAAACCTGGGCCTGGGTATTTTTTATTACTTTCTTCCCGTCCTCACCAGGAATGCCCTCTACAGCCACAGGCTCTCCCTGATAGGCTTCTGGACACTGGCCTTTTTCTATGTCTGGAACGGTCAACACCACCTCATCTACGGTCCTGGGCCAGACTGGCTGGAAAGCGTGGCTATAATATTTAGTGTGTTGATGGTTATCCCGGTCTTTGCCGTGGTGTACAACTTCTTTAAGACGGCTCAGGGCAAGTGGCACCTCCTCTTTCAGAATTCCCAGGAGGCCCTGCCCCTGAAATTCCTTCTGATAGGAGGATTTGCCTATTTCCTCACCTGTATGCAGGGCCCTCTCACTAACGCCCCCAGAACCATCAATGCCTTTTTCCATTTTAGTTATTGGATAGTGGGCCATGCCCACCTGGCTTTCTTAGGGGCCTTTTCCTTTATAAATATGGCCGCTATATATTACGTCCTGCCCAGGGTTCTGAAGACCCCAGTAAGCCTCAGGCTGGCCAACTGGCACTTCGGATTATTCGCCACTGGGCTGATGACCTTCCTGGGCGTCCTCCATTCCTCAGCGATAATACAGGGAGGCCTCTGGACGGCCAAGATTCAGGAGTATGACTTCCTCACAGGTGCCACCCTCTGGAGACCTGCTGTGGAGCATATAGAGGTGGTAAGGAGCCTTCAGCCCTTCTATTTTGCCATTATGATTGGTGCCAGCCTTATGGTTGTTGGGATACTGACCTTTGTAATTAATGTCCTTTGGACGGCCTATAAGGCCGCTGGAAGGCAGGAGGCGGAGGTCTAGAGTGTATACTGCCCTACTGCTCCTCATCCTTGCGGCAAGTATCCTCTGTCTCGGAGGGATATACTACAAAAGGAGTGTTACCTTTGGGCTCCTGGTACCTGGTGCCCTGCTCATGATTATCATAGCCTTTCTCTCCACAGCAGTCCTCCCCTCTATGGAAAAAATCCCTTCCACTCCCAAAGGTCTCCCATACACAGAGAAACAACTCCTGGGAAGGAAGATATATGTCAGGGAGGGGTGTGTGTACTGCCACACCCAGCAGGTGAGGCCTATAAAGACAGATGCAGGCCTTGGAAGTGTCTCACAGGCAGGAGACTATCTATATGATTACCCCCATCTCCTGGGTACCGAGCGCACAGGGCCAGACCTCTCCCACCTGGGGGGAAAATATGAGGACCAATGGCATCGTAATCACCTTACTAATCCCAGGCCCAAAAGACCAGAGGAAGAGGGTATGCCCGGAAAGGTCCCTGGCTCTATAATGCCTGCCTTTTCCTATCTCTCCGGGGAGGAGATGGATGCCCTTATTGCCTATCTTCAGGCCCTTAGATAGGAGGGATTAAGTTGAGAAAGCCAGTCAGCCAGGATAGTCCCCTAATGCGGATTCAGCCACCCCCCTCCCTGGATGGGAGGGGTTGGGGGAGGGTGATACTTCACCCCCACCCTTACCCTCCCCCATCGAGGGGGAGGATATAATGGTTGGAGTTTACTGTGGCCTGGAAAGTCACAAGACCTTCCTCTGGCACGGGGCCGCCTATCCATTACTTTTGTAGAGGGATTGAGTCATGAAAGACAAGGTCTTTAAGGCATTTTCAAGGGTTCTTCCTTGCGCCTGAATCCTGGACAGCGTCCGGGAGACGTCCCTATATTCTAACTGGATAAACCTCTCTGTAGGAGGCCTTTTCTTTGTAGGCGCCCTCTTTGCCTTCATCGCCGCCTGGAGACGGGGCTATCTCAATTTTAAGGATATGGAAGACGTGAAGTATAAGATTCTGGAGGACCAATGATTAACATAGAAGAAGAAGAGATAAAAAAGGGGGAGGGCAAGATCCCATGGTTCCTGAAGCTGGCCTTTCTAGGTTTTATCTTCTGGTCCCTTTATTATCTATGGAAGAACGTAAAGATAGGCCAGCCCTGAACCATACCAGGTTCGGGGACAGCCCCAAAAGAGGTTTGTCTTTTCCCTTTGTTGTTGTATAATACGTCTGAAGGGGTTTCCAAATGGGGATTCTTTTTAAGATTATCTTAATAGTACTGATAACCTCTGGCTGTGCTACTGCCAGTAAAGAGAGGACAGGAGTAGAACTCCAGAAGCCTGAGAAAGAAAACGGCATCCTGGTTAATGCTGTTACAGAGGGAGGGGCGGCCGAGAAGGCAGGTCTCCAGAAGGGGGACGTCATTGTGGCCTACGAAGGTAAGGGCATTACCGACCCTGTCCAGGTAGAGAGGGATATCGCCACCTCCCCAGTGGGCAGGACGGTACAGATGACCATTATTCGCCAAGGTAAATACCTGAATGTCCAGATGCCTATCGAAAAGAAGCGCTCCAGGATAATAAACGTTACCCACTCCCGGGAGGAGCCAGACTACGCCCTTCAAGTCATTGAGGAGGTTCTCTGGGTAGGCAGCTATCCTTACCCCATAGCCGTTGAGGATGTGCAAAGGGACCTGAGGCTCCTTCCCAGGAGTATTACGCCAGACCACAACCCCTCTGTCCCTTCAACCTTCTTTACCATTACAGTACGCTAAGAGATGGCAAAAAGGCTGGGAAAGGAAGACTCTGAGAAAAAGGCCTGCTCCTTCTGCAACCGAAGTTATGAGGTGGTTAATCGCCTCATCCAGGGCAACCCCAGTACCTATATCTGCGACGATTGCGTAGAGGCCTGCAGGACCCTCCTTCAAAGCGAGGAGGAGAAGAAGGTTCCCTCTTCTAAGCTCATAGAAAAACTTCCCGTCCCCAGCAACATTAAGGCCCATTTAGACGAATATGTGATAGGCCAGGAAAAGGCCAAGAAGATCCTGGCCGTTGCCGTGTATAACCACTATAAAAGGTTAATCACTGGCAGGTCTGCGGAGGTGGAGATAGACAAGAGTAATGTCCTCCTTGTGGGCCCCACGGGTTGTGGCAAGACCTTGCTGGCCAGGGTTCTGGCCAAGTTCCTCAACGTCCCCTTCGCTATTGCTGACGCTACCACCCTTACTGAGGCAGGATATGTGGGAGAGGATGTGGAAAATGTGCTGGTAAAACTCCTCCAGAATGCAGACTATAATGTGAGCTATGCAGAGAAAGGAATCGTTTACATAGACGAGATAGACAAGATAGCGCGAAAAGGCCCACATCCCTCCATTACCAGGGATGTATCAGGGGAAGGGGTTCAGCAGGCCCTCTTGAAGCTCCTGGAGGGCACCGTGGCCAACGTCCCCCCTCAGGGGGGAAGAAAGCACCCTGAACAGCAGTTTATAGCCGTAGATACTACCAACATACTCTTTATCTGCGGCGGTACCTTCCACGGCATAGAACAGATTATCAGCAGGAGGCTGGGCAAAAAGGGCATAGGCTTCGATGTGCGCTTCCAGGGGAGCGAGTTTCCTGGTGAGATTACCTCTCACATAAAGACAGAGGACTTGATAGAGTTTGGTTTAATCCCAGAGTTTGTGGGCAGGCTTCATGTAGTGGCACCCTTGATGACCCTGGGAGAGAAGGAGCTGGTAAGGATTATGGTAGAGCCCCGCAATGCCCTGGTAAAGC
>JAUQZZ010000062.1 GCA_030586765.1 Candidatus Brocadiales bacterium
CCTTAAACCCTCCTTATAGCCAATAAAGGCGTGTCCCTTTTCTTGAGGGACTATACCGTATCCTCGCCTTTTGAAATAGGACATGGCTAGGAGGAAGGATATGATAGAGGCCTGTTCGCCTTCTATGGGACTTAATAGGCCCTTTTTAAGACCTTCGGGCAGGGGGCGCCCGCCTGGGATGGACTGCCCTATATAGCCTGGCGCTTTTTGGATAGATTGTGCAGAAAGGCCCCAGGGGCCTACCAGTTCCAGGGCCTCCTCTAGCTGGGCTATCTCATCCTTTCCCCCTGACTGTGGGCCGCCCAGCCGTGCACTGAGGAGCATGTGGAATAGTATGCTCCTTGTAGCACGGTACTTCTTGCGATTTTCCCTTACCCTGGGTAAAAAATCGTCCCCCAGGAGTCTACTTAGACAGGGATAATCCTTTAAGGTGTCCCCTACCTTAGCAAGGAGTTTTTCAAACCTCTCTTCTTCAGACATTAAATGCCAAATCAGACGTCAAATAGTTACTGTACCACCCCTAACCAGTCCTTAAGAAGAAACATAGTTCGCCCAATAAGAAGCGACATACGGCCCATGACCGTATAGCCAAAGGAGGCCCCAAAGGATACCATGAGGAACCAGATACCTATCTTAGAGACCACGCCTATGGGGCCCTTGTGTTCTGTAGAGAAAAAGAAATATATCAGCACAGAGATTACCCCCAGCAGGATGAGCAGGGTATTTATGCTCATATAGACCGTTTCCCCACCGCTAAAGACTGGCCTCAAGGAAGGCTCTATTTGTTTAAGGACAAAGGTATGGATATAGTTAGGTATGGTGATTCCAGCACCCAGCCCTACCACAAAGGCAAAGGGCCAGCGGCTGAGCCAGGCAAGTCTCGTGGAGAGCCTCATGAGCATAAAGACGCCCAGGACCATAGGGGCAAAGAGGAGGTATTCGGGGGTACGCTCCCAGGTAAAGAGGGGAACCAGTAAGGGGTCATAGAGGTCGGGCTTCAGGGCGTTAAACCAGGTTATGATAACCGTGTAGCCCAGGGCAACCCCTACATACATATTCTCTGCTATCTTGAAGGCGGGGTTATCCTTATAGAGAAAACTGTACATGGTTAAGGTGATGCCTGCGGCAAGGACTATACCGAAATCTTCCCAGTTCACCTGCAGCCTTCCCACAAGAAAGAAGGATATATTTACTGCCCCAAAGAGGGCGAGTGTGCCAACAAGAATCCAGAAGTCCCTATCCTTCCTCATTTCCCCCTCCGCACGGTCCTAAGCCCACCACTAAGAATGAACACGGCATTACTGAAGAGGATAAAGACTATCACTAGCACATGTGTAACACTCTGTGGGCGCATGCCCTCTGTGGCCTGGGCCTTGCGTCCTACCAGGGACTCGTATTCAGCCGCACCTTTTAGCCCTGCCATGAGTCCGTTTATCTGGCGGGAGTCAAGAAAGGGGTAAAGGTCAGGGCCTATGACCGCCGTGCAGCCCGCCCCCATCTCGAACCTGTACTTTTCCTTTCCAAAGGCAATCCAGGTCTCAATAGTAGCCCCTGCTGCCAGGTCTATCACATAATCTATATCCTTCAGGGACTCGACGCCCTTTAGGGCAGGCAGGGTGGAGGTGTCATTACCATAGAAATCCTTTGGGAAGGCGGTGTAGAGGTCTTCACCCATGTTTATTATGAGAGAGGCCACGCCAGGTTTATAGCCCAGGAAGACATAGTCCTCTCCGTTCTTCTTCCCGTATTGGCTGGCCACCTGGGTCACGGCCTGCTCAGCTAGGCCTGTACCCCCCGGCCAGAGGGTCATACCTATTACCCTCAGATTCTTCTGGTAGCAGTGGTGAAGGAGGGCAATGGCCATGGGCTGGAGTTCCTCCTTGGAGGAAGGGTCGTAATCAAAGGCCAGGAGGAGATGGGCCCCTTGCGGTAGGGATTCTATCTTACTAAAGATATTTTCCACAGGTGGGGTGGCAGGCACTGGCAACCTAAACTCAAGGAGCAGGGAGACTATTACCGCCACGGCCACAAAGGCGAATATAATCCTCCTATCTATTCGCAGGAGCCTTTCCATTAATCCCCTCCCCTTTCCATCAATCCCCTCCCCCAAGATACTGCCTCTCCACGCCGAAGATTATCTTTATGGAGGTGGCAATGGCCCCAAGGCTCACCCCCAGTAGGATGCCCCTCTTGGCCGCCAGATTAGGTACACCCATAATCCAGTCCGCAGCCACAGGTATATACTGGGAGATAAGGGCACCCACAGGCACCCTACCTAACATTACTATAATGGCTGCCACAAGGAGGACGGTAGATTCCACTGTCCTGGCCCTAAAGGTCCTGTAAGCGGCAGAGGCCATAAAGAAGGCAAGGATAGAAAAGATTGTGGCACCGGCTGGCACCTGGATATTCATATAAATCCAGTCGAACATGGTACCCTCTTTCTTGTCGTGCCAGAAGGCCTCTCCGCCATTATAAAGGCCAAAGGCTATGGTCACAAAGGCCCCCACAAAGACAAAGAAGCTGTAGCCCCAACCAGCCGCCCTCCGTTTTATCCTTGTGTAGTGGAGGTGAAAGAGGCTGTATGCACCTATAAATACCGCAAAGCCTGCTATAATCTTATCCCATCGGGTCATCAATTCGAGAAATGCCTTGGAGTGCTCGTGAGGGACGTAGTACTGAAAGGCCATGAGTACGCCCATCAAGAAGGCAATCCCTAAAGGAACTCCTCTTTTGAGAAAGGTCAAGGCTACCTCCTTTTTGTGTTTATGTAGGGCAAACCTTTAGGGTTGCTTATGCAAGGCTAAAGCCTTACCCTACATCTCTTAACATATCATTGGTAGTTGCCCCATTTATGGAGCTTTGCTCGATAAGTCAAGCAACTACGGGATATGCCTCATGATAAACGCGTCAAAAGGCCCTGAAAACCTGGGTGATAAACTCTATACCAAAACTGGCCAGTATAGTACCGAAGAAAAGCACCAGGATGATTATCGCCTTGCCCAGGTCCTGGGCACGAAGGCTGCCCAGGAGCATGGGTTCGCGGGAGAGATAGGCACTGGCCGCATAAAGCTCCTCCCCCATAAGGGTGTAATCACAGGTAGTGATGAAGAAGGGGAGTTGGGTATAGGAATCCGTGGCCGCTACCTGGATGGCCCCTGTGGCGGCCCCGGTCTCTGCCAGGATAAGAGACTCGGCATAGAAAAAGCCTACAAAGAAATTGGCAGCCGTCCTCTCCCTGGTCATTATCCCGCCCACTGCCACCACGTAAGGGAACTGCTCTGAGGCCACCAGGACCACGTTATCCTGGTTATAGGCATCAGGCCTCCCTGCCTCCAGATAAGATTCCTTCACCACTTCCTGGCTAACGGAAAGGACAATAGGGTCGTTGTTCACCACCTTGAGGATAGTATCATATTCTGCAACCTTCCTGGCGATCCTACCCAATATGTTCACAGCGGCCATGGTAGAGATACTGCCCATGCCTGTAAGGCCGTGGACAAAGAGCGCAGGCCTGCCCATCTCCGTGGCACGTCCCAGGGCCTCGTCCACGGCATCCAATCCGCTTATCCTTCTTACAAAGAGGTGGGGAAAGCGTCGGGCGTGGGCTATAAAGAAGAGCACTATCCCTGAGAAGGAAACCATTATGATAAGGTTATTCAGTTTGGAGAGGTCAAACCAGTTTCCCTTGGCCCTGGCAGAGACCACTTCCCCCTGGGGCACCACCTCCTCACCCCGGGCCATGGCTAGTTTAAAATAATAGACCGCCTTCTTATTTTCTTTTCCTGGGAAATACCTCCTGGGTTCTATCCTTAGGAAGTGAGAGTTTCTGAGTTTTTTACGGAAGCCAAAGAGTTCGGGCGCATCACTCTTGTAATGGGTGTCGGACCTGAACCTGACTGCCTCCTGCCAGGGACCGTCTGTTGAAGGAGAGAGGTAGATTATGTAATCTATATCGGTGGATTCGCTGGGAGAGACCTTCCATGTGAGACTGATGGTCTCACCGCTGTCGTTTGGGGTATCAAAGGCCTTGAATCCTTCTGGGAGAATAAGCTCCAGGCCCTGGGCCAAGGCACCATGGTTACAGGGGTTACATGATAGGACGGTCAAGAGGGTGCTCAACAATAGTAGAGGTAGTCTCATGAGAGAACGGGGAGAGGCAGAGCTAGCTTCGCCTAGGCGAATCCGCCCATGGCGTGACCTACCCTTCCCCACCTTTATAGTTTAATCAGTTCCACATTAGCCCTGGGTATAATAACAGAGGAATCATCGGTAAACTTTACTTCTACTACTCTGACGCTGGTCTCGGTCTCTATGGTCTGGGGTTTGACGGGTAGTCCCTTTACCCTACCAATCCTGCCAAAGTGAGGTTCTCTAATTATCCTGACCATATCGCCCACTTCCATACCGCCTTCTACTGGGACCTCCTCAGCCCCGGGGGGAGCACCTCCAGGCAGGGAGATTATTACTTCAGGCCTGAGCACCCCTGCCCTGATCTGGGTGGCGCCATTGATGGAGGCCTTCATCCCAGCGTGGCCCTGGAGGAGCTCAAAGGTCCTTTTGACCATGCTTATCTGAGAAAACCCCTCAGTAACTACAAGGGTGAGCCCAATATTCTCAGAACCAGTGATAGCAACACCCAGGTCATAGCCCAGAAGTTCCTTGAGGTCTTCATCAAAGATACCCCCCACCACAATCCCCTTGACCCCCATCTTTATGGCCTTATCCAAGGCCTCCTTCCGCACCAGGGAACCACCAACCAGGACCTTGCCCTTGTGGGCCCCTTTAATCCTCTCAGGGGTCAAAACCGCATCAGGAGAATCTACCGCTACCTCCAGGGGTCCTACTGTCTCACCGCCTATGCCAAAGATGCCCTGGATAAAGGTGACTACTGTCTCCACCACCACCCCTTCTCCCTCCATTACCTCTACAACCTCGCCGTCAATATAGGCCTTCACCTCCAGGGGCTGGGGAGGTTCCCTCAAGAGCACCTGTCCTGTCACCGTGGAGATGCTCTCTATGGTCCCTTTTATGGGGGAGAAACAACTAGCCCTGAGCCAGGCCAGGAAGGACTTGGACTCTGCAATTATCTCGTCCTTCTCTACCGCATTTCCTTCTTTCTTGAGCATGTACTTTGGTACATCCCCAGGAGGGATGCTCAGACGCCCAGCCACATTAACAGGGAATACCTTCCCTGGCAGCTCCGTCTTTGCCACTACGGTCTCTGCCTTTACCTTGTCTCCCCTTTTTACCAGTATCTCCCCAGGCAGGGGCAGGACACGGGACTTCTGTATCTTTACCTTCTCAGCTACCCTGAGTCCAGGGGTGTAGGCATGTGCCATGGGAGGAATCCTTCTCTATCTAGGGTAGGCATCTAAGGCCCTGGCCCACCTCATGAGTAGCTCCATCCTTTTAGCCCTATCCCCGGGAAGTCTGAGGGGCCTACCCCTGCTGTCAATCACCAGGCCCACCACGCCCCCCTGTACCTTTTTCTTAATGGACTCACCCTTGCCCTTACCTAAGTCAAACTGCCTGGTGGGCGAAACCTCTATATCTGCCTCCTCTTGAGTAGAAAGGGGATAAAGCCAGAGTTCGCCGAAGGGAATGGAGTCCTTAATCTCTTTACCGCCAGGCCTAGTTATCTTCACCTCCAGACAGGCCTCACCAGGCCTGCCCTCATTAACTACAGATATACAAGGACCTAAAGGCACAAGGCAGTCCTTCTCAAAGACCTCCTGGGCCGCCTCTGGATGGACAGAGGAAAGCACACCGAGATGGGGCATCATAAAGATGCTGTCAACGGCTATTCTTGTAAGGCCCTTGGGCTGAAAGGCGTCTATAAGCATCATCATGGCCTGAGACCTCCTGGGGGCATGGGATAGTACGCCGCCACTGCCTATGAGGAGATCTAGCGTCAACATATTCACCAGGGTTTCCTCCTCCCTGACCAAGAAGAGCTCGGAGATGTCCCTGACCTTCTGCACGCCCTTAAGGCCCACAGCCAGGGACTTGTGCTGTTCAAAGGCCAGCCTCAGGGCCTCCCTGGCAATGGCCTGCTCTATCTTTAGCTCCTCGAGGAGCTGCGGTATAGTAGTAGGTCTAATCATCTTGTTCTTTATACGGTTGCGGAGGTCTGCCTCGGCTATATCAAAAGGTATCCATCTCATTATATTCTCTACCCCTGCCTCTGCCAGGACATTGGAGACACTGTAGCTCAGTCCCAGGTTAGCACTCACAGTGCGGGTAAAGTTGCCGTCAAAGACGGAGAACACATCCGTTGTGGCCCCTCCAATATCTACCCCTATGATATTTATATTATGTCTCTTCGCAGCATCCTCTACAATGGCACCCACGGCCGCTGGTGTGGGCATTATGGGGGTAGAGGTCCAGGTCATGAGCTTTTTATAACCCGGGGCATGGGCCATCACGTGTTCCAGGAAGAGTTCTTGAATCTTCTGGCGGGCTGGCAGGAGGTTCTCTGTCTCCAAGGTGGGTCTTATGTTATCAGTAATGTGTAGAACGGTCCTATCTTCCAGGGTCTGGTGTATCTTTTCCCTGGCATTTCTGTTTCCAGCATAGACTACAGGGAGTTTAAAGGTAGTTCCGAGCCTGGCCTTAGGGTTGGCAGCGGCTATGTATTCTGCAAGTTCTACTACGTGGGTAACAGTGCCACCGTCGGTCCCCCCTGAAAGGAGGATCATGTCTGGACGGTTCTGGCGGATGAGTTCTATCCTCTCGTGGGGCAGGCGCTGGTCGTTGGAGGCGATGATGCTGGTAACAATGGCCCCAGCCCCAAGGGCGGCCCTCTGGGCACTCTCTGCACTCATGGTCTTTACTGCCCCAGCCACCATCATCTGGAGACCTCCCCCTGCACTACTGGTGGATACGTAGATATCCACCCCTGTGTTATCCTGGGCTGGGGTAAGTATCCTCTCACCCTCCAGTATCTTCCTTCCAGAGAGTTCTTCCAGTTCCGTGAAGGCATTCAATACACCGCGGGTTACATCCTCAAAAGGGGCCTCTACAGTGGTGGGTGCCTCCCCACGGTAGGTCTGGCGATATTCCTCCCCCTTTTTCTCTATAAGAATGGCCTTTGTGGTGGTGCTACCGCAGTCTGTGGCCAGGATTACTTTCAATTCCTTGGGGTCATGAACCATCTTCCTCTGCCTTCTTTATCTCTTCTATAAGGGCCTCTATGCTGGAACGCCTCTCCAGGAGGTGAGCCAATCTATCATATTCCTCAGGAGAGAAGAGGAAGGTCATAAAGGGGCGGAAGAAGGCCATGACCTGACTTCCGATGTAGCTGAGGGGTTGGAGGGATTCGAGGAAGAGCACGGCAGGGGTACCCATCCTCCTGGTGGTGATAGCCCTGGCAAGCCTCTTAATGAGTATTAACTCTTCCTCAGGAAAGGCCTTCTCTTTTTCCTCTTCCACGGAAAAGGCGTGACGAAGGCCCTCTCTAAGGTCTTTAAGTCTTTCCAACAGCTTCCCCACGGAGGTGATGTTATCATGAAGGATTCTTAGAGTCAAAAACAAAAGCCTTGCTAACTGGCAGAGAGTCGTGCCATAGGTCGTGCCTGAGGTCCGCCTTGGGCGGGGAGTGGACTTACTCGACCTCAAAGGCGCCGGTGGGCCTCACCTGCAGGGCCTAACTCTGCTGCCACAAGAACCTTGTGAGTGGCCTAGGAAGGAAGAGGGGTAAGAATCTATTTGACTTTGTTATTCTTTTCTTGTAAATAACTATTGAAAGCTAATAATTCCAGTATTTGGAAGTAGATTCCCAAGAAGTCAAGTTACCCATAAAACAAGAAGAAAAAGATAAGATATTGGTGCTTCAGAGGTTATTTTATTACGGTGTAAAGATCCCTGGATTCACTTATCTGCTTAAGTTCTTGGTTTACATTCCTAATAACCTTGTCTTCGATGCCCTCCACAAGCTGTCCTATTTAATAACAATGTATGTAAGCTACCACCGATTAAACCTCTTTAGTATCTTTAAAATAGCATTGGAATCTGGTCGACAAAAACAGAATACCTAGTGCGGCAGATTCCTGGCACCTGCACTGTCATGCTCCCAGAAAAAGATTTGGTAACTTCGGCCGCTGATATCTTTGGGGTCGTTAAATATGAAGATTATTTTAATTAACCCTTTCCTTTATTACATCAAGGGGGCCTTTGGTGGTACATTACATCCACCCATGGGGTTACTGTACCTAGCTGCTAGTCTCGAGAAAGCTGGATTTGAGACCAGGGTCTTAGATGCAGAGATAGGTAGAATACCCCAGGAGGAGGTTTTAAGATATATCTCAGGGTTCAAACCTGAGATGGTAGGCATCACTTCAAATATAGCTAGTAAGAGGGCAGCCGTAGAGTTGGCACAGGACATCAAGAAGGACTTCCCGTCTATGAAGCTGATAATAGGCGGGCCCATGCCCTCCATAAGACCCGAGGCCTATCTCCCATATTGCGATGCAGTGGTATTAGGGGAAGGCGAGGATATAGTGGTTGAATTGGCTGAGGTGTATTCAAAGGGTACCTCACAAAGACTAAGAGAGATTAAGGGTATCTGCTTTTGGGAAGGAGACAAGGTCGTTAACACAGGAAGAAGGGGGTTTATACAAGATCTGGATAGATTACCCTTTCCAGCCTACCACTTATTGATACCTGGTTTAGGACAGTATTCTAGGAGGGCTAGAACAAGAAAAACCCCAATGGCTTCTATATTCACTAGCCGTGGTTGTCCTTACGGATGCGTTTTTTGTGATAAAGCAGTTCATGGATTTAAATTCAGGAGCAGGTCTCCTGAGAACGTGCTTTCTGAAATAGAGTGGCTGATTAACAAATTTGGTGTGAAGGAGATACATATAGGTGATGACCTTTTCTCTATGGACCTACCCCGCGCAAAGAAGATACTAGACCTTATCATTAGGAAGAGACTTAATATTGCCATGATCTTACGTGGGGGTGTACGGGTGGATAGAGTAGATGAAGAATTGATAAAAAAGATGAGGGAGGCAGGGGTATACAAGGCAGCTTTTGGGGTAGAAACGGGCGATATGGAGGTTATCAAGAATACTGGCAAAGGGATAGACCTTGAGCAAGTCGTTAGGGTTAAGAACTGGTTTGATAGAGAGGGAATACGGGTCCATGCTTATTTTATGTTTGGACTGCCTGGAGACACCCCCGAGACTATGCAAAGAACCATTGATTTTGCCAAGGAACTCGATCCATATGTGGCATCTTTCAATATGACACTGCCCTACCCTGGCACAAAACTGTACGATTTCGTGAAGAATCAGGGTGAATTCGTCAAGGACCCGCAAGAGGGTACAGAGACTGGTTTCTTTGGAGGTAAAGCCTTCTTTAGTCTAGGTCCCACCCATGCCGAAGATGTAGAATATTTCTACAAGAAGGCTGTCAAAGAATTTTATCTTAGACCCAAAAAGATCCTCGAGCTCTTCATAAAGTGCCGTTCCTTGGGTGAAATCCAATGGGTAATTGAAGGCATTATAGAGGTTATCCCTGCGCTTCTCCCTTCTTTCCTCTTTGGAAGGACTGTAACTATCTCTAAGAATTAAAAAAGACGATGAAGTCGGCTTTCTACCAGCTTTACGAGGTATCAAGAATCCAATAGGAGCTGCACACCGTAATTTTGCACTATAATGATACAATCTCAGGAAGAAAGGGCAGGTTGGCTTAGGGGCTTAAGCCTTGTTTGTCTACTAACCTTAGTGGCGGTGACATTTTACTGGGAAGTGTTAGGGGCTTATTTTGACCTAATGGATGTAGAACATGTGCCCTGTGAGCCCAGCGCACCGGGCATATGGATATCAGGCGCCGAAACATGGAGGCCACTTCAGTACGCATTACACCGCCTCATATATATAGGTTTTGGACTAGACCCACTTCCTTATCGCCTGCTGAGTTTAGTTATCTATATATGCGCTCTCCCTCTATTTTATCATTTATATAATCTACTCCTCGAAAATAAGACCCTCTCAAAGGTAGCAGTAATCCTCTTTGCCTCTTATTACCTCAATAACGAGTCTGTAGCCCGAATCGTTATGCTCAGCGATCTCCTACTTCCCCTCTTCTGTGTGTCCACATTAGTTTGCTTTATTCACTACAGGAAAACTAGCAATATCAAGTATTATGTATCAGCCTTACTTTTAGCCTTCCTTGCACAGCAGTCTAAAGAAACCGCTGTTACTCTCCCTTTTTCTTTACTTGTCGTAGACTATTACATATCTCAAGGCACCTTCCCACCCAAGGCACCTTCTTTGACAGATGTAAGACGTGGCCTATTACCCTATCTTCCATTCTGTCTCAATGCATTAGTGACTCTAGTCTTAATCTATGCACGGCCGGGTAATCCTCCTTTCACCCATCTTTATAT